>DCNF01000041.1:23784-31605 GCA_002322035.1 Geobacter sp. UBA1603 | reverse complement strand
GATGCGCCGATCTGAAGCAGCATTTCCTCGCCATGGCCAGGTGCCGGGAAACCGGGCACCGCCGCAAGAAATGTTCCCAGCATTCCACTGCCCGGCAGGTTTAAAACCCCGCCAATCAGGGCAATTACTGACAGGGGGACCAGCGTGGCGGTCATGACAGTGGACGGCCTCTGGATCTGATGCCGTTCCGTTCCGTGGAAAACGACCAGCAGCATCCGGAAGGTATAATAGGACGTCAAGAGGGCGGTCACAAAACCCAGCACAGCCAAAGCACCGAACAGCATCCCGCCACGGGCCATGACCGCCGCCAGCAGGGCGTCCTTGCTGAAGAAGGCGCTGGTCAGCGGCATGCCGGCCAGACAGAGTGAACCGGCCAGAAAGGGCCAGTACACGGCCGGAAGCTCCTGTTTGAGGCCACCCATTTCAAATATGTCCTGTCGGTGGTGCAGGGCGGTAATCACACACCCGGCTCCCAGAAACAGCAGCGCTTTGAAAAAGGCGTGGGTGAGAAGATGGAAGGTGGCGGCGGTGAGTGCCCCGGCTCCGACCCCCAGCACCATCAGGCCGATCTGGCTCATGGTCGAATAGGCCAGAATTCTCTTCAGGTCCCGCTGAAAACAGGCGCAGGTGGCAGCATACAAAGCGGTCAGTCCGCCGGTGATTGCAATCGCGGCACAGGCAACCGGCGAGACCCCGATCAGCGGAAACAGGCGGGCCAGCAGATAAACACCGGCAGTGACCATTGTCGCGGCATGAATCTGGGCCGAAACCGGCGTCGGGCCAGCCATGGCGTCCGGCAGCCAGACGGAAAGCGGCAGTTGGGCCGATTTGCCGGCCGCGCCGATCAAGAGCAGAATCCCGAGCGCAGTGATCACACCCGACGGCATCAAAAATCCCATGGTGTTGATCTGGGCGATCGATTCTGTGCTGAAGAGCTGAAACATCCAGATGATGGCAATCCCGAACGCGGTGTCGCCGATTCGGGTGACGATGAACGCCTTGCGGCCGGCCGTTGCGTTGTGCGGGTCCCGGTACCAGAAACCGATCAGCCCGTAGGAACAGAAACCGACCCCCTCCCACCCCAGGTACAGCAGCGGCAGGTTTTCAGCCAGCACCAGCACCAGCATGGCAAAGACAAAAATATTCAGCAGAGCGAAGTAGCGGGCATAGGACGGGTCATCCTTCATATAGCCGACCGAGTAGAGGTGAATCAGTCCGCAGACAAAGGTGATCATCAGGATCAGCGACAATGAAAGCTGATCGATCTGAAACGCCAGCGGTGCCTGAAAATCAAAGTCAGCCAGCCATGTTGAATACTCAATTCGTACCGGTTCCCTGAACCGAAGAAACAGCACGGCACTTCCGGCAAAACTGCCCCAGATAACACCGCAGGCAACCGTCTCACCAGATTGTCGCGACAGAATACGTCCGAAAATGGTGTTGAACAGGGCGCCGGAAAGCGGCAGAAGCAGAATGAGGGCCAGAAGCGTTTCCATCCCTAACCGCCCATCCCGCTGAACGCATCCGTGTCGATAGTCCGTTTGCGGCGCTGCAGGTAGACAACCAGGGCCAGGGCCAGAGAAACCTCGGCGGACGTGACCGCCATGATGAAAACAGCGAAGAGCTGACCGTCGGCAGCGCCCCAGCGGGCCGAGCCTCCTACGAATACGAGCATGACCGCATTGAGCATGATCTCGATGCAGACCAGCATCATGATCAGGTTGGTCCGCCATGCCAGCAGCCCGGCCATGCCAAGGCAGAACAGCAGCCCCGCCAGGGCCAGGACATGTTCGATCGGAACGATCATGGAGAATATCCCTCATCCCCAGACGTTTTACCCGAGGGGACAGATGGCTGAAGGGCGGGTGATGGGGGGCGTTGCCGGCCCAGATACCACGCCCCAACCAGCGCAAAAAGAAGTTGCAGCGAGATAAGCTCAACTGCCAGACCATGCTCCTGGAACAGCCGGATGGCCACCTGACGGATCGTTACCGGCTGCTGATTCATAACCGGTGCCCCATGGCGCTGGGCAATCACGACGGCCAGTGAGATGATGCTTATGCCGGACAACACAAGGGCCGGCAGCCATTCCCGCCACTGGGGAAAGACCCCCTGCTCCGGATGCCCCAGGTCAAGCATCATGATCACGAAGAGAAACAGCACCATGATGGCGCCAGCGTAGAGAATCACCTCAAAAACCGCCACCAGCGGCGCCATCAGCAGGTAGAAGATGACGGCCATGGAGAAAAGTGATGTTACCAGAAAGAGAATGGCGTGTACCGGGTGCTTTTCAGTGATGGCCAGGATCGTGCCGATGACCGTCACGGCAGCCAGTATGTAAAAGATGATCTGTTCCATAATTGTCTGGTGATTGTCGTGCCGGGCCGTGATGCCTGAAAAAGCGTGTTTTTATGGCATCAACGACCGAACATCAACCGGTTTTGATTCTTCAGCTCCTTCCCCTCGCGGCTGGGTCACACCGACGCCGCTCTGACGATAGAAGTTGTAGCTGCTGTCCTTGCCGCAGCCGTCGATCAGCAGATCTACCTTTTCGTAGATCAGGCCCATGACGTCGCGTGTGCAGATCTCGAAATCGGGGGTCATCTGGATCGCCAGGGTCGGACAGGCCTCTGCACAGAGTCCGCAGAAGATGCAGCGGGAAAAATTGATCCGGAACCATTCGGCATACCGTCGGCCGTTTTCCCCTTCACCCGCCTGCATCGATATGCAGTCAACCGGACAGGCCGCCGAGCAGAGGTAGCAGGCCACGCACCGTTCGGCACCGTCCGGGTCGCGGGTCAGGACAATCCGGGCCCGGAAGCGGGGATGCGTCGCACGCCTCTCTTCCGGATACTGAACTGTCACCGGCCGTCGCAGCATGTGCGACAGGGTGATGCGGAGCCCCCCCAGGATCGACCGTATATCCGCTGCTATTGGCATAGCGCCCCATTACACACGAGGCGTCCCGGGGGACGCCTCGATGGTGGTTCTTTCTGTGGTACAGAGTGGCCAGAGCCGAATGCCTGACAGGCGGCCGGTCAGGGATGTGTGCTGCAGAGCACGTCGAGCCGTCGGCGCCGCTGCCAGTGAAGCAGGCGTCGACTCTGACCGTTGTTACGCGTTGCCGTGCTTGGCCCGTTCCGCTTTCTTCAACAGTGCCGAAGCCAGCGGGTGATCGTTGTTCTCGGCGTAGAGGCTGGCAGTGTTGCCGGTCGGCGTCTTAATCGACGGGTTGGCCCCCCCCTCAAGGAGTGCCTGTACCGTCTGATTGCATCCGTAAATGGCGGCCAGCATCAACGGGGTATGTCCTTCCCGGTCGCGGGCATCCAGATCGGCCCCCTTGTCAATCAGCATCCTGGCAATTTCGGTATGTCCGTTGGCCGCAGCGTAATGCAGGGCGGTCTTCCCCTTGTCACTGCTGGCGGTGATATCAGCCCCACGGTGCAAAAGGGTCTGAACCGAGTCCTTGCACCCTTCCTTGGATGCCTTGATCAGAGGGGTGTGGCCGTTGCGATCCTTGGTATTCACGCTTTCCATGTGTGACTCCTCCTTCAGGTTGTGAGTTGACGACGCAGTACCAGTTCAAACGCTTGCGTGCAGAAACCAGGCGGTAATGATGATGTTAAGAAGCGCCAGCGGCATCAGCACCTTCCATCCCAGGTGCATCAGCTGATCGTAGCGCAGACGCGGCAGAGTTCCCCGCACCCAGATGAAGAAAAAAGCTACGGACAGGGTTTTGAGGGCAAACCAGGCGATCGGCGGCAGAAACGGGCCATTCCATCCCCCCAGAAACAGGGTCGTTACCAGGGCTCCCAGGACGATGATATTGATGTACTCTCCAACGAAGAACAGGCCGAAGCGCATTCCCGAATACTCGCTATGGAAGCCGGCCACCAGTTCCCCTTCTGCCTCTGGGGTATCGAAGGGGATTCGTTTACACTCGGCAAGGATGCTGATGAGGAAAATCGTGCAGGCCAATGGTTGGCAGAATATAAACCAGCATCCCTGCTGGGCGGCGACGATTTCAGACAGGTTAAAGGAACCGGCCAGCATTACTATTGGAACCAGAGCCAGCCCCATGGAGAGTTCGTAGGAGATCAACTGGGCCAGCCCGCGAATGCTTCCCAGGAGCGGATATTTCGAGTTGGAGGCCCAGCCGCCGATTGCAACGCCATAAACGGCGACCGAAGAGAGCGCCAGGAAAAAGAGCAGCCCCACGTTCAGGTCGGCGATCACCAGCGGCACCTGGCGGCCGGCAATCTGAAGCGGGGCGCCGAAAGGGACCACGGCAAAAATCATTATGGCCGGAATGGCCGCCATGGCAGGTGCCAGATAAAACAGCCACCTGTCGGCAGATGCGGGGATGAAATCTTCCTTGGTGAGCAGCTTGATCAGATCGGCCAGCGGCTGTAAAAGGCCGAGCGGTCCGACCCGGTTCGGTCCCTTGCGGTCCTGGATCCAGGCCAGGATCTTCCGCTCGGCAAACACGAGGTAGGCTGCCGCCGTAAGGATGGTGAAAAAAACAATCCCCAGCTTGGCGGCAAACAGCGCTATGTCCACTGATGATGCAGTCATTGTCACCTGCAGAAAATCGGCAGAGTGGGCATACGCACACAGGCTTTCTTCTATACCATATTTTCAGTCGAATGCCATGTTCTAATTGTGCCACAATCCAGCAAAATTGAAAGCGACAAGAGTGTAAATATTGCCTTGTATCAGCAGAGTGCTGCACATTATAATAAAAGGTCACAAAGGAGATCAGCAATCGATGGATGTTCACCAGGCTGTTTTTATCAAGAGTGCCGCAAAACCGAAGGATTACCCGTTTCCCGGCTTGCCGGAGATTGCGTTTGTCGGCCGCTCAAATGTGGGGAAATCTTCGCTGATTAACGTGCTGGCCGGCCGCAAGGGATTGGTTCGCACCAGTTCGACTCCCGGCCGGACACAGCTGATCAACTTTTTTGACATTAACGGCATCCTGACCCTGGTCGATCTTCCCGGCTACGGTTACGCCAAAGCGCCGCCCGAGCTGCGCCGTCAGTGGGGCCCGATGATGGAGGCCTACCTGTCGGGCCGGGAAAGCCTGAAGGCGGTGGTGCTGATCCTCGATATTCGTCGCATCCCCTCAGACGGCGACCTGCAGATGCTGAAGTGGCTGGAGGCCTTTCAAGTCCCGCCGCTCTTTGTGATCACCAAGTGCGACAAGCTCTCGAAGAACGAACGGGCGCGGCAGACGGCACTTATCGCCAAGGCAGTCAACCGCGACCCCAAAGCGCTGTTCCCTTTCTCCGCACTTTCGCGGGAGGGTCGCGACGGCATCTGGCAGGAGATTCTCAGCCACCTGGAGATTGAGCCATGAAGAAGAAAAATCTGCCGGGCGCGGCCATGCCGGATATGCAGAAGCGAACCGATACGCGCCGGATCCCGATTGCCAAGGTCGGTGTCAAGGAGATCACCTACCCGATCGTGGTCATGGACAAGAACCGCTCGCTGCAGCACACCATCGCCACGGTAAATATGTATGTGGACCTGCCCCATCACTTCAAGGGTACCCACATGAGCCGCTTCGTCGAAATCCTCAACAAGTACCGTGAGCAGATCGCCCTCGACAAGCTGGAGACGATCCTGGAGGAGATGAAGGCGAAACTCGGCTCCGACAGCGCCCACCTTGAGATTCAGTTCCCCTACTTCATCGATAAGAAGGCCCCGGTCTCCGGCGCCAGGAGCCTGATGGAGTACCGCTGCGAGTTCAGCGCATCCATGACGGATACGCTTGATTTCGTGCTCGGGATCAAAGTGCCGCTGACTTCGCTCTGTCCCTGCAGCCGGGAATTGTCGCGCTACGGCGCCCACAACCAGCGCAGCATCATGACGGTCCGGCTGCGCTACCGCGATTTCATCTGGATCGAGGATCTCGTCGAACTGATCGAACAGTGCGGCAGCAGTCCGCTCTATTCGCTTTTGAAACGAGAGGACGAGAAGCATGTCACCGAGCAGGCCTACGAGAATCCGCGCTTCGTGGAGGACATGGTCCGCGAGGCATATACCCGCCTGGCAGCGCTGGATACTGTCACCTGGTTTTCAGTTGAGGCAGAGAATTTCGAATCGATCCATAACCATTCGGCCTATGCCGCCGTGGAGCTGGATCGCCGGTGAGCGGCAGGACTCTGGTCGTTTTCGCTCGCGAACCGAAGCCGGGCCTGGTTAAGACCCGGCTGGCCCGGGATATCGGTGATGATGCCGCTGCGGAGCTGTATGCTGCCATGCTCCGCGATGTATTCGAGCTCGCGGCCGGTATCGAAGGATGCCGGAAGGTTATCTGCTGGGCTGCGTACGGTGCCATACCCGCTGCGTACGGTGAATATCCCTTTGAACACCGGCTGCAGGAGGGGCAAGATCTGGGCGAGAGGATGGCGCACGGTTTTTCGACGGTCTTTGCCGAAGGTTTGTCACCATGTTGTCTGATCGGCAGCGATTCGCCCGACCTTCCGCACAGCCATGTCACACAGGCGTTTGCGCTTCTGGAAAGCGGTGCGGATGCGGTGTTCGGCCCGTCCGATGACGGGGGCTACTACCTGGTCGGAATGTCACGGCTGCACCCGGAGCTGTTTAAGGGTATCGCCTGGGGAACGGCAGAGGTACTGCAGCAAAGCTTAAGGCGGGCCGGCCTGCTCGGTCTGCGAGCCGCGAAGCTGACGGGGTGGTATGATATTGACACACTCGACGATCTCAACCGCCTGCTCATGTCAGGCTCACCGGCGGCACCGCACACCAGAAATGCCGCCCGATTGATAGCCAGGAAAGCTCTGCCATGAAACCGATCCTGATCCTTGCCGCCGTGCCGCTCGAAACTGCCTTGCTGGAAGGCGCCCTTGAAAAACCGGCCCGCTGCAAAACCGCCGCTCTGGATTACCGGGAGGGGCATCTGGGGCGCCTGCCTGTTACGGTCTGCTCCGGAGGTGTCGGTAAGGTAAATGCAGCCATGGCCGCGGCCTCTCTGATCGAGAGGGTCCGACCCGGACTGGTTATCAACACCGGATGCGCAGGAGCCTATCCGGGCAGTGGGCTGACGATCGGCGGCCTGGCCGTTGCCAGCGATGAGACGATGGGAGATGAGGGGGTGCTTGCGCGCGATGGCTGGCATGACTTTCAGGAGATGGGGTTGGCGGCGGTGGCGCGAGGCAGCCGGCACTATTTCAACCGGTTCCCACTTTCGCGGCACGCTGCGGAAAAAGCCATGCAACTGGCTGAATACTTCGGAGTGGTACTCATGCGCGGGTCATTTGTAACCGTGTCGACCTGCAGCGGCACACGTCAGCGTGGCGAGGAGCTGGCCAGCCGGCTTGGTGGAATTGCCGAGAGTATGGAGGGTGCAGCCGTTGCCCAGGTCTGCCTGCGTTATGGTGTCGACTGCCTGGAAATCCGGGGGATCAGCAATATGGTTGAGGACCGCGATCTGAAAACCTGGGATATCCCGCGGGCGGTCGAGGCGGCCCAGCGGTTTGTGCTGAAGTATGTCGAAGAGATGGACCGTCCCGAAGATTCATCATTCCCGCGGGCCACCCCTGAACTGTAGCGGCCGGTTCCGCACCTTAACGTTCCCCGAAAATCGCCGTTCCCACCCTCACCAGGGTTGCCCCCTCCTGGATAGCCGCCTCGAAATCCCCTGACATACCCATTGACAGCTCTTCCATCGCAACCCCGGCGATCCTTTCGGCATCAATCCTCGCTGCAAGGGCCTTCAGCCCGGCAAAGAACGGGCGTGCCGCTTCGGGATCATCGAAAAACGGCGGCATGGTCATGAGCCCGCAGACCCGCAGG
>DCNF01000041.1:23361-23720 GCA_002322035.1 Geobacter sp. UBA1603 | reverse complement strand
AGATCGATCGCCTCCGCTTCTGTCGTACCGGATTTGCTGGTCTCGCCCGAAACGTTGACCTGCACGAGTATCCGGCAGATTTCCCCCCGTTTTGCCCACTGGCGGTCGATCTCTTCGGCCAGCGAGAAACGGTCAACCGAGTGGATCATCGATGCAATACCGGCCAAATATTTGACCTTGTTGGACTGGAGGTGCCCGATTACATGCCATTCCACCGGGTCGCGGACCTGGGCAGCCTTGGAGGTCAGCTCCTGGACATAATTTTCTCCGAACAGGCGCTGACCGGCAAGGAATGCCTGGGACACATCTGACGCCGGACGGGTCTTGGAGACCGCGACCAGGCGAACCGAGGCCGGGTC
>DCNF01000041.1:23022-23323 GCA_002322035.1 Geobacter sp. UBA1603 | reverse complement strand
CGACCGGCCGCGAGGGCCGCTGCGGATATTCGCTCACGAATCCGGATCAGGTTTTCCGCAATGTTCACGGGTATCCACCCTACATCCGGAACTGGGCAACGATTTTTTTAAGCTCATCAGCCATTTTGGCCAGCTGGCCAGCCGATGCAGCCGTATCCTGGGAACTGAGCGATGCCGAACTGACCACCTGGGTGATCTCATGCATGCTTTTGCTGATCTCATGGGTTGTGGCGCTCTGCTGTTCCGCCGCAGTGGCAATCTGATTGATCTGGCTGGTAACATCACCGATCTGCTCCAGAAT
>DCNF01000041.1:22794-22961 GCA_002322035.1 Geobacter sp. UBA1603 | reverse complement strand
ATCTGCTCCAGAATCTCCTGCAGGGCCATGCCGGAACGCGAAGCGTCCTCGGTCCCGCGCTCGACCTCCTGAACTCCTTCTTCCATGGCCGATACCGCCGACTTTGTCTCCTTCTGGATCGTCTTGATCATCTCACCGATCTCTCGGGTCGCCTTGGTGGTCCGCTC
>DCNF01000041.1:0-22680 GCA_002322035.1 Geobacter sp. UBA1603 | reverse complement strand
GCCAGCAGGTTGGTCTGGTCGGCAATGTCCTCAATGGTGCCGACAATATTGCCGATCTGTTCAGAGCGGGCGCCCAGCGATTCTACCGTTCTGGCGCTCTGCTGGACCTTGTCGGCAATACGCTGGATGCTGGCCACGGCGTTGCTGACAACTTCTGCGCCGCTTCGGGCTGTGTCGGTAGCCCGGTTGGATATTTCAACGGTCCTGACGCAGTTCTGAGCGATCTCCGACGAGGTTGCCGCCATCTCTTCACAGGCAATCGCCACCGAAGTTGACTGGGATGACGCCTTTTCTGTGCCGCCGGCAATCGTTGCTGCTGTTTCGTTCAGATGTTCGGCCGAGGCTGCCACTTCAACGGCATTCTGGTTTATGCGAACAACAATCTGCTTCAAGTTATCCAGGAAGTTGTTAAAAGAGCGGGCCAGTGAGCCGGTTTCATCATCGCGCTCCACATTGAGTCGCCGAGTCAGGTCTCCGTCACCACCGGCCATGTCCTCAAGGTTCTTGTCAACATAGCCGAGTGTCCGGGTAATGCCGCGGCTGATGGCGTAGCAGAGTACCAGCATGAATATCGCAAACACACTGTTTAGTGCGACCAGCAGCCACTTGACGGCGCTGATATCCTTTTTTACGTCGTCGATGTAGATACCGCTGCCGAGAACCCAGCCCCACGGCTCGAATTTTTTCACATAGGAAAGCTTGGTATACAACTCCGTTGTAGTGCCGCCCCCCTCTTTGGGTTTTGGCCACTCATAATTGACGAAGCCGTGCCCAGATTTGCCGACAACGTCGACAAACGACACGAACAGATTCTTCATGTCAAGCTTCTGGGCTGCGCCGTCGGTCCCTTCGATCATCCGGGTGGCCTTGTTGAACTTGGCATCGTCCAGTAGCTTTCCGTTTAAGGCCGGCACGGTCGGGTGCATGATCATCTTCGGAAACGGTCGCCCGAGGTCATTGATCCAGACGTACTCCTTCTTCTCGTAGCGAAGTTTTGAGATCAGCTCGGAAGCCTCTTTCTGGGCCTGCTCCAGCGGCAGCCTGCCGGCCTTGACTTCACCATCTTTGACCTCTACGACTCCCAGGGCCATTTCAACCACATGGCGGGTGGCATCCTGCTTCTCCTTAATGATGTGTCCCTCGATCATCGGAAGCAGGTAGATGAACAGGCCGGACATCATCACGGTAACGCTGATGATCGAAATCGACATGATCTTGTACTGAATCCGCCAGTTTTTGAACCTGGTAATACTCATGGCATATCTCCTTTTATCTGCAGTTTATTGGCAAAAAAGTTCTTTCAGCTTATCTGCGATCCGTTCCGTCGACAGGATAAAATCGACTTTTCCGGTTTCTGCCGCTGCTTTGGGCATACCGTAAATCACGCTGGTCTTCTGGTCCTGGGCAATTGTGATTCCCCCAATCCGCTTGACATGCTCCAGCCCGGCGGCACCGTCGCACCCCATGCCGGTCAGGATTACTCCGGCCAGCCGGCTACCTGAAGGCCGCGCCAGCGAACACATGGCAACGTCGATTGAGGGGCAGACCGAATTGACCTTTTCCCCGGCGGCAAGGTGAACAGCCTGGTTATTTACCAAGGTCAGGTGCAGCCCGCCCGGAGCCAGATACACAGTGCCGTGCTGCAAAATCTGCCCTTCCTCTGCCAGACAGACCGGCATGCTTGAAACCCGTTGGAGTGACGACACAAAGGCCCGGTCAATCAGCGGAGTGATGTGCTGTACAATCACCATGGCAGCCTTCAGCACTGGCAGCCGCGGAAAGATCCCTTCCAGGATTTTCAGACCGCCGGTTGAAGAGCCGACTATGACCAGGTTGCTTGAAGGCACCGGTTATTCCGCACTCTGTAGCTGCTCAAAGAACTCGAGGTAACGGCGGACCGATGCCAGCAGCTCCTGTGGTTCGAAGGGTTTCGTGATATAGTCAATCACAACATCCTGAAGCCCTTCCATCTGGAGGTCCGGCACGTCCATGGCGGTCAGCATTGAAATAATGTTTCCCCGCAACAGGCCGGCCTGCTTGATCTCACGGATAGTGTCCCACCCGTTTCGCCCCGGCATCATAACATCCATCAGAATTACACCTCGGAACCCTCCCCGCAGCAGCGCGAGGCACTCGTCCGATCCGGAGGCGGTTACGACCCCGATGCCGGCGTATCCGAGCAGTACCTCCATGGTCTGCCGGATTACCTCCTCGTCGTCAACGACCATCACATGGGGGGCTCCCGCCGCAATTGCCTCCTGTCCCTCGCACGAACTCATGATGCCCCCCCTTGAGCAAGGGTAAAGCTGACCGATGTTCCCAGGCCCTTGCCGTTGCTGACGGCCCAGATCCGGCCGCCATGGTTTTCGACGATCTGCCGGCAGATTGAAAGTCCGAGACCTGCCGAACCTAAGGCGTGCCGTGAGGTGTCCGCCTTGTAAAATTCATCGAACATCTGTGAACATTCCTCTTCAGAAAGCCCGATGCCGTTGTCGCTTACGGTTACCGTCACCGGCTCACCTGGCGCTGCGGAAATATTGAGCCGTGACCCGCTCGGTGAAAATTTGACTGCATTGCTGATCAGATTGCCAAAAACCTCGTACAGTTCTGAACGGTCAGCCGATACGATCAATGCCGGATCAACCAGATTTTTGATCTCAATGGCCTGGCTGGCCAACACCTGGCTCATCTGATCAATACAGCTGTCAACCAGACCTTTCAGGACGATTGATTCCCATACAAGCGGCCGGTGAGATGGCGGAAAACGCCGGGCCAACTGCATGGTCTTCTCGACGATATCAGTAATATGGCTGACATTGCTGGCGCAAATATCGATCAGTTCACGCTGCCGGTCTGAAGCTGACAGGTTGCGGATAAGAGGCAAAAGAGCCGTCAGCGGGGTTAGCGGGGTTTTGAGGTCGTGCCCAAGGCGCGATATGAACACATCCTTGTTTCTGAGCAAATCTTCAGTGAGTCTCTGTTGTTGCAATTTTTCGGTAATATCCTGGGTTGTACCGACCAGCGTTGCCGGTTTCCCGGCTTCGTCGCGTACGACCTTGCCCCGGCTCAAAAAAACCCGGTGCTGGCGATCATCAGCAAGCCTGTAGGTTGCCTCGTAGCCGGTTCCTGCCCGGCATGCCTCGCTTACAGTGTTCTTAATCCGCTGGCGGTCTTCCGGATGGACCAACTGGTAGAATTCCTCCAGATCGGGAGCCTTGGAACGGGGGGGCAGCCCGAAGAGTCGGTAGCGATTGTCAGACCAGTACCCCCGACCTGTCGGTATGTCTCGCTCCCAACTGCCAAGCAGTGCCAAGCTCTGGGCTTCATCGAGATTGCGCTTTGCCTGTTCGAGCGAATAATGATAGTGAACCAGGGCCCCGATGAATGCAATCAGGAGAATAACCAGCCCAAGTGCAAGTGTCAACTGCAGTGGACGGCTGGCCTGGTGGTGGCCTGATTCCACTATCAATGAGACCCCGGCACCAAGTATTGCCGAGACAATCAGCGTCAACACAACGGTACGCCGTGCAACCCTCATTGGCGAGAGCCGGGCCTTGCTTCAGGCTTGATCGCTCCGATCTCCTTGAGCGCGTCGTGCAGTTCAGCCATCGGCAGACCGATCACGTTGGTGAAGGAACCACTGATTGTGCGAACGAAGTGGACAGCCCCTCCCTGGATGGCATAGGCGCCGGCCTTGTCCATCGGACAGCCGGTGGCGATATAGTCGCTGATCTCCTCATCCATAAGCTGCTTGAAAACGACGTCGGTGGTGACGCTGCGGCAGATGGCGGTGCCGCAGTGTTGATCAAGCACCGCAAATCCGGAAATGACCTGGTGGGTTCTGCCTGAAAGTGACCGCAGCATCTGCCCGGCATCTTCCCGATCAGCCGGTTTGCCCATGATCAGCCCATCCAGGACGACCACGGTGTCCGATCCGATTAAAAACCGGCCCTCCACGCCCATTCCGGCCACGGCGGCAGCCTTCTCGCGGGAGAGCCTGATCACATGGCTTTCAGGAGTCTCACCCGGCAGAACACCCTCGTCAATGTCGGCCGGCTGCACCGTGCAGGGGATTCCGGCCAGCGTCAGCAGTTCTACCCGGCGCGGTGACGCGGATGCCAGTACGATTCCTCCGGCAGGCTTCATCGCGGCGGTTCGTCCTGGGAGGCATTCCTGCGCCGCTCGGCAAGCTCTTTGCGCATCGTGTGCTCGGCCTCCATCTCTTCCCAGTGTTTTTTCCAGTCTTTTTTCCTGACCTTGAGCAGGATGAAGAAGCCGGCAATAATCAGGCATCCCCAGAAGATATTAATGGCGATCTGTTCCATCACGCCGTAGATCAGTGAGGCAACCCCCATCACCAGAATCAGGGCATCCATCGAGAGCAGTTTGCCGATCAATGATGCCTCCTGCACCTCTTTATTCTGGTCCTGGGTCATGGGCTCTGCTCCTTCCAGGGGAACATTTTCCCCGGGTTCAGTATGTTGTTGGGATCAAGGGCGTGTTTGATTGCTTTCATGGCTGCGATCTGCTGGGGGGAGAGCTCCAGCTCGATGTAGGGGGCCTTTGCCAGTCCCACGCCATGCTCGCCGGACATGGTACCGTTCAAGTCCAGGGCGGCCTGGAAGACCTCTTTGATTGCTTCGTGGGCCTTGGCCTCCATCCCCGGGATATCCTTGTCGATCATCACATTGACATGAATGTTGCCGTCTCCGGCGTGGCCGAAATTGACGATCGGGATGTCGTACTTCTGCTGGATCTTCTCAATGCGCCGGATCACCTCGGGCACCTTGCTGCGCGGCACCACGATGTCCTCGTTGTACTTGGTGGGGTTGACATCGCGGAGCGATGGTGACACCAGTCGCCGCACCTTCCAGAGCGCTTCCGACTCGGCATTGTCCCTGGCGACCTTGCACTGGACCAGGCCGAGCGGCGCGATCAAATCCTGAATACGGGTCGCCTGTTTCTCAATCAACTCCCGGTCGCCATCCACCTCGATCAGCAGCACCGCCCGTCCTTCAGGGGGTATCCCCAGGCTGAAGCGCTTCTCCACGCACTGCAGCGTGGCGTAGTCCATAAACTCAAGTGTTGTCGGGATGATCTTGTTGCCGATGATGGTGGAGACCGCTTTGGCAGCACCATCAATGGAATCGAAGATGGTCAGCATGGTTTTCTTGGCATCTGGAAGTGGCAAGAGTTTGAAAATAATCTTGGTGATGACACCCAGGGTCCCCTCGCTGCCGCAGAGGAGACGGGTCATGTCGTAGCCGACCACCGCCTTGTAGGTTTCGGTGCCGGTGCGGATGATCTCGCCGGTGGGGAGCACCACCTCCAGCCCCATGACGAAGTCCCGGGTGACACCGTACTTGACGCAGCGGGGTCCGCCGGCGTTCTCCGCCACATTGCCCCCCAGGGTGGAAAATTTCAGCGACGCCGGGTCGGGCGGATAAAACAGACCCAGTTTTTCCACGGCGATCTGGAACTGTTCGGTGACCACCCCCGGTTCCACCTCGGCGATCAGGTTTTCGGTGTCGATGCGCAGGATCCGGTTCATTCTCGTTACCACCAGCACAATACCGCCGGCTTTGGGGAGAGCTCCGCCGGTGAAGCCGCTGCCGGCGCCCCGGGGAAAGACAGGGATCTTCTCCCGGTTGGCCAGTTTCAGCACGGCCGAAACCTCGTCCGGGTTGGCCGGGTGGACCACCGCATCAGGGAGAAACTCCATCTGGGTGGCGTCGTAACCGTAGCAGATCAGGTCCTGTTTTTCCGTCAGCACGTTATCACTGCCGACTATTGAGCGCAGGTCGTTCAGAATTGCAACATCCAGCATGAACCGGCTCCTTCCGGATTAATGAAGATAATTATAATACATGATGTAAGCTTATTTTCGCAACATGAAACAGGACTTGGATCAAACCAGGTTTGAATGATTGACACAGCAGAGTTGCAGAGCGTACATTTTCTGAAATTACCCTGCGTGAGGCTCCGTGAAACAAAAATCTGTTTTCAGCTGCCAGAAATGTGGATGCCAATCCCCGAAATGGCTTGGCAAGTGCCCGGACTGCGGCGCATGGAACAGCATGGCCGAAGAGAATTCCGTCCGGTCAATGGCATCCTCGGGTGACAGCGGAGGCAAGCCGACACCGATCTGTGATGTCCCGGCCCAGACTGAAAACCGCCTGGCATGCGGGATTGGTGAACTGGACAGGGTTCTGGGAGGAGGCATCGTTCCCGGTTCCCTGGTGCTGATCGGCGGTGATCCAGGCATCGGAAAATCGACCCTCCTGCTTCAGGCCATGGACCGACTGGCCCGTCACACCGGCGACGTGCTCTATGTGTCGGGCGAGGAGTCGGCTTCCCAGACCAGACTGCGTGGCGAGCGCTTGGGGGCTGTGCACAAGCGCCTGCTGATTCTGGCGGAAAATTCGCTGGAGGCAATCCTTGGTCATGCAGCGGCACTCAATCCGGCAGCCATGGTGGTCGATTCAATCCAGACCGTCTGGACCACATCCCTCGAGTCTGCACCAGGGAGCGTCAGCCAGGTTCGTGAATCTGCCGGCAAACTGATGCTGCTGGCCAAAAAGAGCAATATTCCGATTTTTTTGGTCGGGCATGTCACTAAAGACGGCTCAATAGCCGGTCCGCGGGTCTTGGAACACATGGTGGACACGGTGTTGTACTTCGAGGGGGACGGCAGTCATCCGTTCCGGATACTGCGAGCGGTCAAAAACCGTTTCGGCTCCACCAACGAGATCGGCGTCTTCGAGATGAAGCAGGGGGGGCTCTGCTGTGTGGACAACCCTTCGGAGCTGTTTCTTTCGGAGCGCCCGCTTGGGGTGGCCGGCTCGGTGGTCACCGCCTCCCTTGAAGGGAGTCGCCCGCTTCTGGTAGAACTCCAGGCCCTGGTCAGCCAGTCCTCCTATGGCGTTCCCCGGCGGACCACCATCGGAGTTGATCATAACCGGCTCGCCCTTCTGGTGGCAGTGCTGGAAAAGAAAGTCGGACTGCACCTGGCCGGCCAGGATATTTTTCTGAATGCTGCAGGAGGCGTCCGTCTCAACGAGCCGGCGGCCGACCTGGCCATGATCATGGCGGTTGCATCCAGCCACCTGGACCGGCCGGTGCCGGCCGATGCGCTGCTTTTGGGAGAGGTGGGGCTTGCCGGGGAGGTCCGGGCTGTGACCCAACCGGAACAGCGGATTGCCGAGGCTGAAAAACTGGGATTTAAGACCTGTATCCTTCCGTCAGGCAACCTGCGGCGCCTTAAAAAGGGGGGGATGGCCCTGGTCGGTGTAGCATCGGTTCAGCAGGCCCTCGATGCATTGATCAACTCCTAAATCAGCCGCCATCCGGCGGGCTCTGTTTTTTTGCTGGACTTGAACAGGCAGTACCACTAAAATATTTCATTTTTATAAATTCGGGAGCTGGCAATGGAAGCGGAAAAACTGGATTATTTTAGAAATGTTCTGACCGAAGAGATGAAAACGCTCCTGAACGAAGCTGACAGGACCGTCACGGACATGAACTCGGACGCGTCCAATTTTCCGGATCCGACGGACCGTGCGACCCAGGAGTCTGACCGCAATTTCGAACTGCGTATCCGGGACCGGGAACGTAAACTGCTTAACAAGATCCGGGATGCGATCGAGCGGATTGAAACCGGTGAATTCGGCATCTGCGAAGAGTGCGGCGAAGAAATCAGTGAAGCCCGCCTGAAAGTCCGACCGGTCACGACCCTCTGCATCAACTGCAAGATCGAAGAGGAAGAGAAGGAACGCCGACTCTGAAAAATTCCTGCATCCGCCCCGGCGGCAGGAGCATGCCCATGTCACTCGTACGGTTCACATCAGAAAAGCAGATCCATGAACTGACGATCCTGTATCAGTTCAGCAACACCATGCTGTCGACTATCCGCCTCAACACGCTGACCCACCTGATTCTTTCCATTCTGACATCAGAATCATCCCGGCTTTTTGAACGGGCAATGCTGTTTCTCCGCAACGAAAATTCCGGGGCACTTCAGGGGATGCTTGGCGTCAACTCGGACACCGCCCGCGGCCTCCAGATTGTCAATGCTGAAGACGTGCTCGCCAGCCGCTGGGAAATTTCTGACGAGCAGATGGCCCTGCAGCGTAGCGACCCGTTTTGCCAGGATGTGCGCTCAACCCGTCTCGACGGCACCCCGGATTGCAGCCTCATACGCAGCGTCATTGTGGGGAGGCGGCTCTATACCAGTGCTGACAGCCGCTGCCAGACGTGTGATGTCTGCCGGATCATCGGCCGGCTCTGCAGCGGCTCGTTTGCCATAGCCCCGCTTGTGTCGCGCAGCCGCTCGCTCGGGTTCATCATTGTAGACAATCCGTCCTCTGGGGATGAAATCACCCGGGAAGAGTTGCATCTGCTGCAACTGATTGCCAACCAGGCCGGCATGGCCATTGAAAACTCAATGCTTTACAACAGGGTTGAAGATGCACACTCCAGCCTGCGAGATGCCAAGGAGCGGCTTGTTCATGGCGAGCGGCTGGCCGCCATCGGCGAGATGGCTGCCAATCTGGCCCACGAGCTCAAGAACCCCCTGATCACCATCGGCGGGTTTGCCGGCCGGCTGCTTAAGGGCCTGCCAACCGAATCCCGCGAGAGCCACTATGCCGAAACGATTGTCAAAGAGGTCGGCCGGCTGGAAAAGATGCTGGCGGAAATCCTCGCATTTTCCCGGAAACCGACCATTTGTTATCAATCATGCAATATCGCCTCAATTCTCAAAGATTGTATTGAAAACTGCCAGGCAACGCTTGAGGATCAGAGTATCCTCTGCTCGGTGACCAGCGAAGATGATCTTTCTGTTCTCGGTGACGGGCATCAACTTAAGCAGGCATTTCTGAACCTGATGCTGAACGCCTGCGACGCAATGCCCAGCGGCGGCAGGATTGGTGTTGTTGCCAGTAGATCTGCACTTGACAAACATTCGGTACGCGTGATCATAAGAGATAGCGGCGGCGGTATTCCAGTAGAGATGTTACCAAAGATATTTAATCCGTTTTTTACCACCAAACGCCACGGTACAGGACTTGGGCTGGCAATTGTCAACCGGATTGTCACCAATCACGGCGGCAGGATTGAAGCGGGCAACCATGGGGAGGGGGCGGAATTTACCATCATTCTGCCAATGGAAAAAAGACACACATAAACAAAGGGGATGTAGCTCAGTTGGGAGAGCGGTACGTTCGCAACGTACAGGCCGTCGGTTCGATCCCGATCATCTCCACCAATAAAAGACGGGGTGTTACGTTAATTCGTGACACCCCGCCTGTTTTGCACTGTCCCAGGGCTATAACCCTATTTGCCCAGGAGCGGACTCATGACCTGGTATGAAAGGTAGGCTACCAGGGCAGAGGCCGGTATGGTCAGAACCCAGGCAACCAGGATTCGCTGGGCAACCTTCCAGTTTACCGCAGTAAGGCGTTTGGAAATTCCAACTCCCAGAATCGATGAGGTGATGACATGGGTGGTTGAGACCGGCATACCGATCGATGAAGCGCCCAGGATAACCCCGGCGGCGGCTGTTTCGACGCAAAATCCATGAACCGGCTGGAGTTTTACAAAATCGCGGCCAATGGTTTTGATGATCCGCCACCCACCGGCAGCGGTTCCAAGGCCCATGGCAACGGCACAGGAAATCTTGACCCAGGTCGGGACATCAAACGTGGGAAGAATTCCATACGACAAGAGTGCCATGGTGATGATACCCATCGACTTCTGGGCATCGGCAGTGCCGTGGGAAAACGCCATGAAGGCGGCCGATGCTATCTGCAGACGCCGAAACCCTTTGTTAAGCGGCCCAGGGGAGCTGTTGCGGAAGACCCGCATGACAAGCACCATGAATATAAATCCGAAAATTGTGCCTATTATCGGAGAAATAATGAGCGCCAGGATAATCTTCTTCAGGCCGGCCCATTTCAGGGCGTTTATGCCCGCATGGGCAAAAACTGCTCCCATTACCCCGCCGATAATGGCATGAGACGACGAAGAGGGAAGACCGTAGTACCAGGTAACAATATCCCAGATAATTGCTCCTAAAACACCTGCCAGAACAACCATCTGGGTAACGTTGTCCTTGTCGACGATTCCCTTGCCGATCGTAGCGGCCACTTTGGTTGAAATCATGGCACCGGCAAAATTAAGGAAAGCGGCCATGAAGATGGCACCCTTGACGGACAGGGCGCGGGTGGAGACGCAGGTCGCAATGGCATTGGCCGTGTCATGAAAGCCGTTGATATAGTCAAAGGCCAGCGCCGCCATGATAACCAGGCAGAGCATGATCATCGCCGGATCAAGCATTTTTTACCACCACGCTTTCAAGAATATTGGCAGCATCCTCGCATTTGTCAGTGGCCTTCTCCAGTGTTTCGTAAATCTCTTTCCATTTGATCAATTGAATCGGATCTTTTTCTTCGTCAAACAGCCGGCTGATCGCCTCGCGTGATACCCGGTCGGCTTCGTTTTCAAGGGCGTTGATTTCAACACAGGCGGCGAAGATCTGCTCATTGGTCTTTTTGCCGAGCATGGCAACCGCCTTGTCGACGGCGTGGCAGGACTGCAGGATAATGAAACCAAGGGACTTGGCTTCAGCGGGGATCGTCTCGACATTGTACATGATAACCCGCTGGGACGATGCATCGATCAGGTCGAGGATGTCATCCAGTTTGGAGGCCAGTGAATAGATGTCCTCACGGTCAAGCGGTGTGACAAATGTCTTGTTGAGTTTCTGGATGATCTCATGGGTGATGGAATCACCTTTGTGCTCGATATCCTTGATTCTTCTCTGGCTCTCGGAAGGATCGTCAAAGTTGTCAAGCATATCTTTAAGCAGCTTGGCCCCTTCAATGATATTCTCGGTCATATCCTTGAAGAGCTGGAAAAATTTTTCTTCCTTGGGAATAAGTCCGAACATAGATGTGCGCCCCCTGCGTATGAAGTCTGTGGAATTGGGATTATATGTTTAACCAAAATTAAATAGCACAGTTTTGAGTGGCTGCCCACCAAAAATGTTGCACAGTCGTAACAATCCCGTAACGCGGCTCGAATGGGGCATTGCCTTTCAAAGTCGTATGCGCTATCGTTTCCGGGAATTGTACGAAAGGATAGATTCATGAATCTGCTTCACGCCATTGTTCTGGGAGCTTTGCAGGGCTTTACCGAAGTATTGCCGATCAGCAGTTCGGCCCATCTGCTGATTGTACCGCGGCTTGCGGGGTGGCCTGAATCGGGGCTGACCTTTGACGTGGCCCTGCATCTGGGTACGTTTCTGGCCCTTGCGGCCTATTTTCGCCGTGACATCCTGGAAATGTGTCTTTCTGCGGTTGAAGCAGCGGTCAGCCGGTCGTTTGCAACCCCGGCGCTGCGCCTGCCGTTTCTCGTGATCCTCTCCTGCATCCCGGCCGGAATTGTCGGCAAGCTGTTCGAACATCATATTGAAGAGCTGTTCCGTACGAATCTGTTGCTGGTCGCCCTGTTCCTGACTGCATTCGGTATTATCCTTGGTCTGGTCGATACCCTGGGCCGCAAGCGTGATCCGCTTGACCGGCTGTCGGCGCCGGGTGCCCTTGTCATCGGACTCATGCAGTGTCTGGCGCTGATTCCGGGTGTTTCGCGCTCCGGCATTACCATTACGGCCGGGCTGGCGCTCGGATTCACCCGCGAGGCTGCAGCGCGCTTCTCGTTTCTGATGTCGCTGCCGATCGTGGCTGGCGCCGCCCTGCTGAAAACGCTGCAGCTTTTCAAGCATGGAATCCCGGCCGGTGAAGGGCTGCCGCTGCTGGCCGGCATCGCCGTTTCGGCAGTAACCGGCTACATAAGCGTGGCCTTTCTGCTTCGCCTGGTTCAAAAAAACAGCTTGAGTGTGTTTGTCTGGTACCGGGTGATCGCCGGTGGAGTTCTGATTGCGGCACTTATGGGCGGGATGGTGAGGTAACATATGGCGCATGGCATCAAGGAGTGGCCTGAAGACGAACGGCCGCGAGAAAAACTGGAGCGGCTTGGCAGTGCCGGTCTGACTGATGCCGAACTGCTGGCTCTGATTCTCCGCAGCGGCGATCCGTCTACCAGGCAGACCGCCATTGATCTGGGGCGAGAGCTGATCAGCCATTTTGGCGGAAACCTTCGCGAACTTGGTGCTGCAGGTCTGGCCGAACTCTGTGCCATCAAGGGGATGGGCCTGGCCAAGGCTTCCGGCATCAAGGCGGCCTTTGCCCTGGCGTCACGTTTTCAGGCCCGAAAACTTGAGCGGCTTGACCGTTTCACTTCCCCCCGCCAGGTATTTGACTACTTCCACCATGAATTCCGCGATACCCGTAAAGAGTACTTTCTTGCTCTGCTGCTGGACGGCAAGAACCGGATCATCCGACGGGTCCAGATTTCCGAGGGCAGTCTCAACCAATCAATCGTCCACCCTCGTGAAGTGTTCAGCCCGGCGGTCAAGGAATCGGCGGCCGCCCTGATCCTGGTCCACAACCATCCCACCGGCGACCCTGCTCCGAGCCAGGAAGATATTGCGATTACCCGCCGCCTGAAAGAGGCAGGGCAGATCATGGGTATAGCGGTCCTCGATCACATCATTGTCGGAGACGGAGAATACATCAGCTTTGTCGAGCGGGGCCTGTTGTGAGCGGCTCGCTCCTTTATGCACCCCGTGACTGCCGGATTCTGGCGGTGGAGACGCTCACCCCCGACGAGAAGCTCTTCCGCGTGAGTATGGCTGACGGGTTGTCGCTGGGTCACCTGCCGGGGCAGTTCGTCCAGGTATCGCTGATGGGGTGGGGCGAAGCGCCGATCTCGGTGGCTTCATCACCGACCCGCGGGCCAGGATTCGAACTGGGCGTGCGCAAAGCCGGCAGCCTGACCGGAGCCCTGCACGACCTGAAAGCAGGCTGCTGTATCGGTATCCGCGGCCCGTTTGGTACCCCGTTTGACCTGGAGGCAATGAGCGGCCGCGACCTGCTGCTGATTTCTGGTGGCTGCGGCCTGGCACCGATGCGTTCCCTGATCCAGTACTGCCAGGATCATCCTGAGAAATTCGGCCGGGTAACCATCCTCTATGGTGCCCGCAGCCCGGAGCAGATCATGTTCCGGGATGAGATTGCCGCCTGGGAGGCCTCGCCGGTTTTCGCCTGCAGCCACACGGTTGACAGCGCCGAAGGGGGCGGTTGTTATGATGGTGCTATCGGCCTGATCACGTCGCTGGTGGAGCCGCTGCGGATCGCTGCCGGGCGGACAACCGCGGTGGTGGTGGGACCACCGGTCATGTACCGGGCGGTGATTGAAGTACTCACCCGCAAAGGGCTTGCATCGCGGGACATCGTGGTTTCACTTGAACGCCAGATGCGCTGCGGTGTGGGCAAGTGCGGCCATTGCGCCATCGACCACCTGCTCTGCTGCAAGGACGGGCCGGTCTTTCGTCTCGACCAGATCGAGCACATACCGGGCGCCTTATGAAAAGAACCCTCACGGTCTGTCCCTACTGCGGCACCGGCTGCGCACTCTACCTGGTGAGCGACCGGGGCCGGCTTGTCGGCGTCGAGCCGAGCGCCACCCATCCGGTCAGCCGGGGAGGCCTGTGCGTCAAAGGCTGGAATGCCTTCGGCTTTGTCCATCACCCCGATCGCCTGACCACGCCGCTGATCCGTCGCAACGGAATCATGCAAGCGGTCTCGTGGGACCAGGCACTTGATCGCGTGGCGTCACGCCTGCTGGCGATATGCGAGCAACACGGCCCGGATGCGATCATGTTCTGCTCATCGGCCAAGGCCACCAACGAGGAAAATTACCTGCTGATGAAACTGGCCCGGGCGGTGTTCGGCACCAACAACATCGACCACTGCGCCCGGCTCTGCCATTCATCGAGCGTAATCGGCCTGGCAGGGGCCTTCGGATCCGGTGCCATGACCGGATCCATCGACTGCTTCGATACCGCTGACGCCATCTTTGTGATCGGCTCCAACACCACCGAGCAGCATCCGCTGATCGGCTCCCGCATCCTTGCCGCAGCCCAGCGCGGCGCCATCCTGATCGTGGCCGACAACCGTCGCATTAGGCTGTCGCGCCATGCGGCCATTCATCTGCGCCACACAAACGGCAGTGACGTTGCTCTGCTTTGCGGCATGATCAAGGTCATTATCGACGAGGGGCTGGCCGACAGGGGATTCATCAACTCCCGCACGGAGAACGTCTCTGCCCTGGAAGCATCGCTTCGGGAGTGGACGCTGGAGCGGAGTGCCCTGCTGACCGGTTTGACACAGGCAGAGATTGCGGATGCCGCCCGTTCCTTTGCGGCGGCAAAAAATGCGATCATTGCTTATTCAATGGGAATTACCCAGCACAGTCACGGGGTCGACAACGTACGCTGCATTGCCAACCTGGCCCTCCTGACCGGCAACCTCGGGCGGCCCGGTGCCGGTGTTTTTCCGCTGCGTGGCCAGAACAACGTCCAGGGGGGGTGCGATATGGGGGCACTGCCGGATGTGGCGAGCGGCTACCAGAAAGTATCCGACCCGGCGGTGCGAGAGAAATTCTCCCGGGCCTGGGGGATCGAACGATTTCCCGACCGGCCGGGTCTGCCGCTGACCCATGCCATGACGGCGGCTGCCGAGGGGCGGATCAAAGCCATGTTCATCATGGGTGAGAACCCGATGCTCTCCGACCCGGATCAGACCCATACCCGCCAAGCCCTTGAAAATCTGGAACTGCTGGTGGTTCAGGATATTTTCCCCACCGAGACCTCGGCCCTGGCCCATGTGGTGCTGCCGGCTGCCTGCTATGCCGAGAAGGAGGGAACCTTCACCAGTACCGAGCGGAGGGTCCAGCGGTTGCGCAAGGCGGTTGAGCCGCCGGGAGATGCACACAGTGATGCCGATATTATCTGCGCCCTGGCAAAACGCGCTGGCGGGAAAGGATTTGAGTATCCCGACCAGGCGGCGGTGCTGGCTGAAATAGCGTCACTAACACCGAGTTACGGCGGCATTTCAGGTGACCGACTCGGGCCGTTCGGCCTGCAATGGCCCTGCCCCGAAAAAGATCACCCCGGCACCCCGGTACTGCACTGCGAGCGCTTTACCCGCGGCCCGGGACGCTTCGAGCCGGTCAGCTACCGCCCCCCGGCCGAGCAGCCTGATGATGCCTATCCTTTTGTTCTGACAACCGGCAGGACCTACTTCCACTGGCATACCGGCAGCATGACCCGCCGCACGCACCTGCTCGACCGGGAGGAGCGGGAAGCATTTTTTGAGATCAACCCTGACGATGCGGCAGCACTCAACATCCGTCCGAACGGACGGGTCAGTCTCATCAGCAGGCGTGCCTCGATCCAGGCCCGTGCCCGGTTGACCGGCGTGGTGCCTCGCGGGGTTCTCTTCATGCCGTTCCATTTTGCCGAGGGGGCAGCCAACGCCCTGACCGGCAGGGTGCTCGACCCGGAATCGTGTATCCCGGAATTCAAGGTGTGTACGATCCGGCTGCAGCCGCTGGGCAGATAATACTTTCTTGTTATTGCCGATTTCAGCATGGTGTTCGGCAAGCCACATGGTGATGGATTCGTGTGCGCAACAGATTTTATGAATGGGGAAACAGTGATGGGAGACCAGGTCATTAGAGCATTGAATAGGTCGGGTGGGATCAGGGTTCTGGCCTGCAGCATTGCAAGGCTGGCCCGCGAAATCTGCGACCTGCAGCAGACCGGACCGACGGTTTCGGTCGCTCTGGGGCGGGCTCTGGCTGGCGGAACGCTGATGGGGGCACTGCTCAAGCCGGGGCAGCGCGTGGGACTCAAGTTTGAGGGTAACGGGCCGATGGGCAAGCTGATTGCGGAGGCCGACAGCGATGGTGCCGTGCGCGGCTGTGTGGGAAACCCGGCGGCCGAAGCAGAACCGGTAAACGGGGCCTGGAATGTTCCCGGAATCATCGGGCGGGCCGGTTTCCTTACCGTCAGCAAAGATCTGGGGATCGGCGGTGAGCCGTACCGGGGCATGGTGCAGTTGACCACCAGCCAAATCGGCGACGATCTGGCATACTATCTGACCGATTCGGAGCAGGTCCCCTCCGCGGTAGGACTGGGCGCTTCTCTGGATGGGAACGGGCAGATATCGGGGTGTGCCGGTTTTCTGGTGCAGGCGCTGCCCAAGGCTGATCCCGCAGAGATTGACGGTATTCTGGAGCGGATCGGTACGCTGGATCCCTTGACCGAACTGGTGCGCCGGGGTGGAGTTCACACGGTTCTGGAAGCACTGTTCGGCGAGACCCCCCACGTCATTCTGGAAACACGGGAGCCGTTTTTTCGCTGCGGATGTAATCGGGAGAAAGTTGAGCGGGCCCTGGTGTCCCTGGGGGGGCATGAGCTCCGGGACATGAGGGAAAAGGAACATGGCGCCGAAGTTACCTGTGAGTTCTGCCGACAGGCATACCGGTTTGACAGTGATGAGCTGGATCAGTTGGCACAGCATGTGGGCCAGGGTCACTAAAGGTGCGTTCAATCAAGCTGACGATCGAATACGACGGGACCGGTTACTCCGGATGGCAGGAACAGGCCAACGGAATCTCGATCCAGCAGACCGTTGAAGAGGCGATTAAGCGCCTGACCGGAACAAAGCCCCGGCTCAAGTCGTCGGGCCGGACTGACGCCGGTGTCCATGCCTGCGCCATGCCGGCTGTTTTTGCAACTGATTCGGCGCTTCCGCTGCGGGCCTTTGTCGAGGGGCTCAACCATTTTTTACCGGACGATATCGCCATCCTCGATGCCGCTGAAGTACCTCCGGGGTTCAGGCCGATCGGAGATGCGCTGGCAAAGCATTACCGCTATACGATCATCAATCGTCCGTCACGGGCCCCGCTGATACGGATGCAGGCCTGGCATGTGCGGGAACCGCTCGATACGGAGGCGATGAGTGCGGCGGCCCGGGACTTCGTTGGTGTCCATGATTTTGCCGCATTTCGTGCTTCAAACTGCACGGCAAAAACGAGCAGCCGCAGGATCGACTCGGTCTCGGTCAGCCGGACTGGCGACATGGTCATCATCGATGTCGTCGGCGGCGGGTTCCTGAAAAATATGGTGCGGGTGATGGCGGGAACGCTGGTTGATATCGGCCGGGGCAGATTCGGGGCTGGTCACGTTGCCTGGCTGCTGCACAATCCGGACAGGAAAAAGGCCGGCGTTACAGCGCCGGCCAGCGGTTTGTGCCTAATCCAGGTGCATTATCCAGAAGGGCTTACTTTTCCGCCAGAAGCCGCTTGACCGTCTGCTCCAGAGAACGGCTGATATCAGTGGAAAAACCGCGGTAGACTTCGGCGACGGCGCCTTTTTTATCGACAACGAACATGACCGGAACGGAGCGGACGCCAAAATCGGCCGTGACCCTGTCACCGGCCAGGGCGAGCGGATAATTGATGTGGTGCTCGGCGGCAAAATTCTTCAGCAGCCGTTCACCGTCCTCGTCAACGCTCATGCCGAGGACAGAAAGCCCCTGTTTTCCATACTTGCGGCTCATTTCAACCAGGTGGGGAATCGATATCCGGCAGGGGGCGCACCAGGTTGCAAAAAAATCAACCACCAGAACCTGGCCGCGGTAGCTTTCCAGGGACGCCGGTTGGCCAGTGGTGGTGATAACCTTGAAGAGCGGGGCCGCCTGCCCCGGGCGCGGCAGCGCTGCTGCCGCAGGGGGCGACAGCAGCGCAATCATGCAGGCCGCGATAAGGAGTCGGTTCAGGAACCAAAGGGGTGACCGCATCAGACGGTTCAGAGTGCTTTGGCGATCAGGGCGTCAAGCTGAGATTTGGGGACTGCACCGACGATCTGGTCAACAACGGCGCCACCTTTGAACAGAATGATGGTCGGAATGCCGCGTACACCGTATTTGCCAGGTGTCGCCTGGTTTTCGTCGACATTCACCTTGCCGACTTTCACCTTGCCGGCATATTCGTCGGCCACGGCATCGATCAGCGGGGCGATCGCCTTGCAGGGAGCGCACCAGGTGGCCCAGAAGTCTACCAGCACCGGTATGTCAGACTGCAGGACCTCACGGTCGAAAAGTGCATCGGTGAAAGCCAAAACCTTGTCGCTGGCCATGATCGTATCTCCTTTATCGATGAATATATAGATGTTCGTGAATGATATACCAGGCAAGGAAAAAATCAAGAGCAAACTCGGACGCCGGACGTTTTTGTTGATATTTTTTAAACAACAGGAGGCCGCTGTGCTCCTGTGTGCCAGAGGAGGTCATGGGCGTGTCACATCTGACACTTTCGATTGATATGACGGGCAGGGCGGTCGTTGTCGTCGGCGGCGGAGAGGTTGCCCTGCGCAAGGTGAAGAGGCTTTTGGGGGGCGGTGCCCGCGTGACGGTCGTGGCCCCTGTAACCCATCAGGAAATCAGCTGCATGGCTGCGTCAGGAGCGTTAATCTGGATGCCGCGTGCGTATCAGCCCGATGACCTTTCGGGAGCGTTTCTGGCAGTGGCGGCAACCGATGACCGCCAGTGCAATCTCGCCGTTGCTGCCGATGCGCGGAAGCAGGGCATACCGGCCTGCCTGGCGTCAGATCCTTCTGCGGGTGACTGGCAGCTTCCAGCCCTGCTGCGGCAGGGCGATCTCGAACTGGCCGTTTCTACGGCAGGCCGCTGCCCGGCTTATGCTGTCGCCCTGCGGGACATGCTGGCTGAAACCATTGACGAGCGCTTTGGCGAAGCCCTTGAAGCGGCGGCGGCCTTCCGTGAAAAGCTGTTGACGGAAGGGAAAGCTACCCCGTACAATATCCAAATTTTGCGCGAATACGTTCAGAACCTGATTCAGGAATGTAAAGTACCACACAAGGAACCGGCGCCATGACGCATGTTTTTTTCACGCTGACGCTCCTCTGCTACGGCTGTGCCACTGCAGCCTACCTGGCCTGCCTGGTTCGGACATCGGCCGTGCTTAACCTCTGGGCCAGCCGTCTTTTGGCAGGCGGCTGTGCCGCCCATCTGCTCTCCACCATCCATCTTGCGGTGCGGGAAAAGCACCTGCCCCTGACGAATATGCAGGAGTCGCTCTCGTTCTTCAGTCTGGCGATCGTGGCTGGATTCATCTTTTTCGAGCGGCGCTATAAAGTGACCACCCTCGGCTCGTTTGTCACTCCGATGGCCCTTTTGATGTTCATTGTCTCGGCGGTTCTGCACGGCGAAGTCAGGCCGCTGCCGCCTGTCCTGCAGAGTAACTGGTTCTGGATTCACGCACTGTTGGCATTTTTCAGCTATGCCGCTTTTACGATTGCTGCCGGAGTGGCGATAATGTACCTGCTCCAGCGTTATTTCCTCAAAACCAGGCAGTTCGGCGGACTTTTTCAGAAATTGCCACCGCTCGACACCATGGACGAGATCAGTTACCGCTGCCTGACCATTGGCTTTCCGCTCTTGACGGTTGCGATCATTACCGGTTCGATCTGGTCGGAGCAGGCCATGGGAAGCTACTGGGTCTGGGATCCCAAACAGACCTGGTCGCTGATCACCTGGCTGATCTACGCCGCCCTGCTGCATGGGCGGCTGGTGATCGGCTGGCGCGGCAAACGGGCTGCCGTCCTCTCAATTCTGGGGTTTGTCGTGCTGCTGGTAACCTTTATCGGAATGAAACACAGCATTTCATGGTAACAAACCAGCCTATGGATAGTGAGTCGTAATGAATATCATTGTCGTCGGTCTTTCCCACAAGACCGCCAGCGTTGAAATACGGGAGCGGGTCGCCTTTTCTCCCAACCAGATCGAAAAGCCGCTCCGGGAGCTGGTGGCGCTGGACGGCATCATCGAAGGGGTGATCGTCTCCACCTGCAACCGGGTCGAGATCTACGCCACCACCCGCGACATCGCCGGCGGAATCGCCCGTATCAAGCGTTTCATGGCCGATTACCACCGGATAGCCTACGAAGTGCTGGAAGGGCATCTCTACAGCCACCACTCCGAAGCAGCGATCCGCCATGTCTTCCGGGTCGCCTCCAGCCTCGACTCCATGGTGGTCGGTGAGCCGCAGATCCTCGGCCAGATCAAGACCTCCTACGGTTACGCCGCCGAATTCAAGACCTCCGGCATCATCCTCAACCGCTTTCTGCACAAGGCGTTCTCGGTTGCCAAGCGGGTGCGGACAGAAACGAAGATCGCCTCGTCGGCCGTATCGGTGGCCTTTGCCGCCGTTGAGCTTGCCAAAAAGATTCTTGGCGACCTGTCCGACAAGACGGTCATGCTGGTGGGAGCCGGCGAGATGTGCGAGCTGGCTGCCAAGCATTTCATGAACTGCGGCGCCAAAGGGGTGATGGTCACCAACCGCACCTTTGAGCGGGCCGAGCGGCTGGCAGAAGAATTCGCCGGCGAAGCGGTTCGCTTCGACGAGCTTTTCCAGCACCTGCACCGGGCCGACATCGTTTTGTCTTCAACCGGGGCGCCTCACATCATCATCGGCCCGAAAGATGCGGCCGAGGTGGTCAAGCGCCGCAAGTTCCGCCCGATGTTCTTTATCGATATCGCTGTCCCTCGCGACATTGACCCGAAGGTTGACGACGTGGACGGCGCTTTTCTTTTCACTGTCGACGACCTGCAGGAGATCGTCCAGGCCAACCTGGCCCAGCGTGGACTCGAGGCCGAAAAAGCCGAAGAGATCATCAGTCAGGAGATCGGCCAGTTCCACAAATGGCTCTCCCAGCTTGAGGTGACGCCGACCATCGTTGCCATGCGCACCCGTTTCGACGAGATCCGGCGGGCCGAGATCGAACGAACCCTTGCCAACTGGAAAGATCTGCCGCCCGATGTTGAAAAACGGCTGGAAGCCCTTACCATGGGGGTGATCAACAAGCTGCTGCACACTCCGACTACCGTCCTGAAAAAAGCCGGCCAGGGGGGAAGAGTCGACCTGTATGTGGACGCCCTGCGCCAGCTGTTCGAACTGGAAGCGGCGACCGAGGAAAATGAAGAGCTGGAACTCGTTGAGTAAATGAAGCTTCCTCAGCTCATCGAAGGGCGCCTGATCAAACGCTACAAGCGCTTTCTGGCCGATGTGGAATTGGCCGACGGCAGTGTGGTCACTGCCCACTGTCCCAACTCCGGCAGCATGAAAGGATGTGCCGTTCCCGGCGGTCAGGTCTGGCTCTCCCGCAGCGACAAGGCCGGGCGAAAACTGGCCTACACATGGGAACTGGCTGAAGCGGGCGGTTTCATGATCGGCCTCAATACCGGCCTGCCCAACCGCCTGACCCGCGAGGCGATTGAAAACGGCACGGTGGAAGAATTGCAGGGATACGATACAATCCGCCCTGAAGTACGCTACGGTGAGAACAGCCGCATCGACCTGTTGCTGGAAGGGTCACCGGGGCGCTGTTTTGTTGAGGTGAAGAACGTCACCCTGGTGGAGGATGGCCGGGCGCTCTTCCCCGATGCGATCACCGAACGGGGGCAGAAGCATTTACGGGAATTGATGCGGGTGGTGCAGGAGGGAGACCGGGGCGTGATCTTTTTCACGGTTCAGCGTGGTGACGGCGATTCAGTCTCTCCGGCCGACATGATCGATCCGGAGTACGGCAGGCTGCTGCGCCTGGCAATCGCGAATGGCGTTGAAGCCCTGGCCTACCGGGCAGAGGTGACGACGGCTGGGATCCGGCTGGTTGAGCGGCTGCCGGTGATGGTGTAGCAGTATTTTGTTGAGGGGGAATATAATGGCAATCACTGCGGATAGAATTATTGATGATGCGCTGTCACTTCCCGTCGATGCCCGGCTTGGCCTTGTGGAGCGCCTGCTGACGAGCCTCAATCTTCCAACGCAGTCAGATGTTGATCGATTGTGGATTGAAGAGGCTGAACTACGTGTCAGTGATATTGACTCCGGGAAAGTCGAGTTAGTTCACGGAGAGGAAGTTTTTGCAAAAATCCGTAGGAAATACGCCCGGTGAAATTCAGTTTTCACCCCCAGGCCGAACTGGAGTTCGATAGCGCCGTACAGTATTATGAGACGTGTCAACCCGGCTTGGGGCTTGAATTCGCCGAGGAAGTCTATGCTGCTGTTGCCCGTATTTCAGTGTATCCGAATGCCTGGACAGCCCTTTCGGTAAATACGCGTCGCTGCCTTGTAAGCCGTTTTCCGTTTGGTGTTGTGTTTCAGATTAAAGATGAAATGTTGCGAATAATAGCAGTAGCGCATTTACAGAGGAAGCCCGGATACTGGAAGAAAAGAACCCGGAGCAAGCGGTTATGATTTTCAGTCACGTCCATGTGGCCTGTGCCGTCATCGAGCGTGACGGCCTCGTGCTGGCAGCGCAACGGAGCGCAGTCATGAGCCTGCCGCTCAAGTGGGAGTTCCCGGGTGGTAAGCTGGAGGATGGAGAGTCGTGGGAAGAGTGCCTGCAAAGGGAACTGCGGGAGGAGATGGGGGTTGGTGTAACTGTCGGAGAAGCCCTTTCGCCCTGCACCCATTCGTACCCGGATTTCACCGTGACTCTGTACCCGTTCCGCTGCAGCCTTGAGGCGGGTGAGATCACGCTGCACGAACACGCTGCAATCTGCTGGCTGCTGCCGGAACGGCTCTGTGAACTGGACTGGGCCGAAGCGGATCTGCCAATTATAGTTGAATACCAGTTGAACGTGTAACGACAATAGAAACGGAGACAACAATGCCCCCCAAACAATTACG
>DCNF01000025.1:23569-23712 GCA_002322035.1 Geobacter sp. UBA1603 | reverse complement strand
AACAGCAGGGTTGCATTGGTGCCGCCGAAGCCGAGCGAGTTGCTCATGGCATATTCAACCTGTGCCTGACGGGCCGTGTTAGGCACATAGTCCAGATCGCACTCGGGATCGGGGGTTTCATAGTTGATGGTCGGCGGGATGAT
>DCNF01000025.1:14807-23394 GCA_002322035.1 Geobacter sp. UBA1603 | reverse complement strand
GTTGGTCTCGTTCACGTCGCCCAGCGGCGTGCTGGTGCCGTGGGCGTTGATGTAGCCGACCTTGTCCGGCGATACGCCGGCGTTGTTGAGCGCCATTTTCATACAGCGGGCCGCACCTTCACCGCCGCTGGCCGGTGCGGTCATGTGATAAGCGTCTCCGGTCAGGCCGTAGCCGACAACCTCGGCATAGATCTTCGCGCCGCGCTTTTTGGCTGTTTCATATTCTTCCATAATGACGATGCCGGCGCCCTCGGCAAGGATAAATCCGTCACGGCCCTTGTCAAAAGGACGGGACGCCTTTTCCGGCTGGTCATTGCGGCTGTCGGACAACGCCTTCATGACGGCAAAGCCTCCGACACCGAGCGGTGTCACGGTTGATTCGGTGCCACCGGCAATCATGGCGTCCGCATCGCCGCGGGCGATCATATGAAAAGCGTCACCGATGGAGTGGGTACCGGTAGCACAGGCTGAAACCGATGAGAGGTTCGGCCCCTTGGCACCGTATTTGATCGAGATATGTCCCGGTGCAAGGTTGATGATCAGCATCGGAATGAAGAAGGGAGAGATTTTTTTATACCCCCCCTCGTTCAGGGCGGTGTGGTAGCGTTCAATGGTCGGCAGGCCGCCAAGGCCAGCACCGACAAGGACACCAACCCGCTCGGCGTTTGATTCATCGATCACCAGACCAGAATCTTCCATGGCAAAATGGGCTGCAGCCATGGAATACTGGATGAAGAGGTCCATCTTCTTGACCTCTTTCTTATCAATGAAATCTTCGGGGTTGAAGTCCTTGACCTCCCCGGCGATTCTGACCGGGAATGACGACGCGTCGAACCTGGTGATCGGTGCGATACCCGACCGGCCGTTGATGAGCGCATCCCAGTTTTTCTCATTGCCGGTTCCAAGCGGCGATACGGCGCCGACACCTGTTATAACAACTCTTCTCATGTGCTGTTCACTCCCCGTGTATCATCTGAAAATGAAAAGAGGGGAGAAACTCCCCTCCCCCAGCTTCGCAGTACAGCAGAAATCAGCTGTGCTCGGTGATGTAATCAATGGCGTCCTGAACGCTCTGGATTTTTTCGGCATCCTCGTCCGGAATTTCGATATCGAACTCCTCTTCGAGAGCCATGACCAACTCAACGGTGTCGAGTGAGTCAGCACCAAGGTCATCCATGAAGGAAGCCTCCGGTACCACCTGGGCCTCTTCGACACCAAGCTGCTCTACTACGATTTCCTTAACCCTTTTAGCGATGTCAGACATCATGTACCTCCGTGTGTAGTATGAACCTTCATTCAAGGTTTCGTTGCGGGTGATCCGTGAAACAGTTTCTTAACAATGAACGGGATAAATGTCAAAGATTAATTTGACCCGTGCTGGCAGCATCAAAAACGCTACATATACATGCCGCCGTTGACCGAAAGGACATGTCCGGTGATGTAGCCGGAGGCTTCGGAAGCGAGGAATGTTACGGCATTGGCGATGTCTTCAGCACTACCGAGACGCTCCAGGGGAATTTGGGAGGTCAACTCGGCCTTGACCTTGTCCGAAAGGGCGTCGGTCATGGCGGTCGCAATAAATCCGGGGGCAACGGCATTGACGGTGATGCTGCGCTTGGCCATCTCGCGGGCATTGGACTTGGTGAGGCCGATCAGACCGGCTTTGCTGGCGCAGTAATTGGCCTGGCCCACGTTGCCCATCTGGCCGACGACCGATGCGATGTTTATAATGCGGCCGTAGCGCTGCTTGCTCATGACCTTGAAGGCGGCTCGGGTGCAGAGGAATGCGCCTTTCAGGTTAACGCTGAGAACAGCATCCCACTCCTCGTCCTTCATCCTCATCAGAAGCCCGTCACGGGTGATTCCAGCATTGTTGATCAATATATCGACCCGCCCGTAAGCCTCGATGGCTGCGTCGATCATCCTCTCAACATCGGCGGTGACGGTGACATTACCGACAACGGCCAAGGCTTGTGTACCGGCGGCTGCAAGCTCTGCTACGACAGCATCGGTGGCCGCCTGATCCATATCCATGGCGACGATTGTCGCCCCCTGCGCCGCAAGTGCCAGCGCGATACTCCTGCCGATCCCCCGTGATGCTCCGGTGATGACTGCAACTTTACCTTTGGGCATTGTGTGCTCCTTTCATTAATCCTAAGAGAGTGAGGCTCTTGCAAAACGTCATGAAGAGGCCGATACCGCCTTAAGCGAAGTCAGATCTTCGACATTGGCGATGGCCACATCCCTGGCAATGCGCTTGACCAGGCCTGACAGTACCTTGCCAGGACCGACCTCGATGAAACGGCCGACACCGAGGGCAGCCATGGCAGTAACAGACTGTTCCCACAAAACCGGGGCGCAAACCTGCGTCACAAGCAACTGGCGGACCCTGTCCTTGTCGGCATTGGCCGCCGCGTCGGCATTGGCCACCACAGGCAGTTTCATGTCAAAGACCTGCACAGCATCCAGAACAGCGGAAAGCCGGTCGGCGGCCGGTTTCATCAGTGCGCAATGGAACGGGGCGCTGACCGGAAGCAGCATTGCCTTCTTGAAACCTCTGGCCTTTGCGACTTCAATGGCTCGATTGACGGCACCCACAGCACCGGCTATCACAATCTGCCCCGGGGAATTGAAGTTGGCGGGCGACACCACCTCCCCCTGCCCTGCTTGGGCACAGATCTCCTCCAGCGCATCCTTATCAACGCTAAGCATGGCGGCCATGGTTCCTGTACCGACCGGTACCGCCTCCTGCATGAAGGTGCCGCGTGAACGGACCGTCCGCACCGCATCGGCGAAGGCCAGCGCACCGGAGCAGACCAGCGCGGAGTATTCTCCCAGTGAATGACCGGCAAGGTAGTCGGCTTTGAGGCCGGTTTCCTGCTCCACCACCTTAAGGACGGCAATGCTGGTCGTCAGGATGGCAGGCTGGGTAGTGGCCGTCATCTTAAGTTCATCTTCGCTTCCGGAGAAGCATATAGCCGAAAGTTTGAAGCCGAGCGCATCATCGGCCTCTTCGAAAATCTGCCGCGCCGTGGCGAAGGTATCGGCAAGTTCCTTGCCCATTCCGGGGTACTGGGATCCCTGGCCCGGGAAGACGAATGCGGTTTGAACGCTCATGTGGGTCTCCTTCTTTGATAAGTACATAATCCAGGTGGAACTGTCACCAGCGGATCAGGGCCGACCCGTAGGTGAAACCTCCTCCGAAAGCATCGAGCAGGACCACGTCGCCGGGGGAGATACGGCCGGACCTGTTGGCCTCGTCGAGGGTGATCGGAATGGAAGCCGATGATGTGTTGCCGTAGCGCTCCAGGTTGAGAAAAACTTTTTCATCGCCCAATCCGAGTCGTTTGACGGTGGCGTCGATAATCCGGCGGTTGGCCTGGTGAGGAATGAACAGCGACACATCAGCCGGTGTCATATTGTTGGCTTCAAGCGCTGCACCTGCAGCCTCGCCCATGGCACGCACCGCATGCTTGAAGACTTCATTACCATCCATGTGGATGAAGAAGAGCCGCTCATCGATGGTCCGCTGCCGGGAAGCGGGGTTCCTGCTGCCGCAGCCGGGCTGGTAGAGTGTCTCCCAGTGGGCGCCGTTGGTAAACAGGTGCGTGGAAACAATCCCCCTGTTGCCATCGCATGCCTCGACTACCGCAGCGCCAGCACCGTCCCCGAAAAGGATGCAGGTATTGCGGTCGTTCCAGTCGACAATCCGGGAGAGCACTTCTGCACCGATGACCAGAACTTTGGCGGCAACACCGGAAAGGATCTGCGAACGGGCCAGCGAAAGCCCGTAGATAAACCCGGAGCAGGCGGCTGATATATCAAACGCCGCGGCATTAATTGCCCCAAGTTCGCGCTGAACGATGCAGGCTGTGGCCGGGAAGGGGAAATCGGGAGTGACGGTGGCAAGGATTATCAGGTCGAGCGTTTCCGGAGATATGCCGGCCAGCTGCAAGGCCTGCCGGGCTGCCGCAGTTGCCAGAGTTGATGTGTACTCATGATCAGCGACAATCCGGCGCTCCCTGATGCCGGTGCGGGTTGTGATCCATTCATCACAGGTATCGACCATCTGTTCGAGGTCGGCATTGGTAAGAATCCGGCCGGGCAGCGCGGATCCTGTGCCGGTGATACAGGCCATCATTGCCGGGTCAGTTTGTCGGCAACACGCTGGGTGACACCGCTTTGTGCATAATCATAGGCAAAACGGACCGCATTTTTGATCGCCTTGACGTTGGATCCGCCGTGGCAGATCATGCCGACGCCGTTGATCCCCAGAAGCGGCGCACCGCCGTATTCGGCATAGTCGACGATTTTTTTGAAGCGGCTGAAGGCACCGCGGACAAAGAGATAACCGATCTTGGAAATCCAGCTCTTGACGATTTCGCCTTTGAGCATCGCACCGGCAGCCTCGGCCAGCCCTTCGGAAAGCTTGAGCACAACATTGCCAACAAAACCGTCGCAGACAACCACTTCGGTCGTGCCTTTGAAAATATCGCGGCCTTCGATGTATCCGGCATAATTGAGCGGGGTCTGTTTCAGGATGGCATGGGTTTCGCGGGTAAGCTCATTTCCCTTTGAGTCCTCCTCGCCGTTGGAAAGAAGGCCAACCGAGGGGTTTGCTATGCCCATGGCATAGCGGGCATACACTTCACCCATGATGGCAAACTGAACGAGGTGAATCGGCTTACAGTCAACATTGCCGCCGACATCTAAAACAAGGGTATGACCTTTCAGGGTCGGAAACACCTGGGCGATTGCCGGCCGCTCAATCCCTTCTATCCGTTTAAGGACAAACATGCCGGCTGCCATAGTCGCGCCAGAATTTCCGGCACTGACAGCTGCACAGGCCTTGCCGTCCTTGACCAGCTCGAACGCCAGGCGAACGGAAGAGTTACGCTTCTTGCGCACCGCATCAGACGCAGAATCATGCATCCCGACCACTTCGCTGGCGTGATGAATTTCGATGTCGAGACCAGAATGCTGGTGATTGAGCAATTCCGCCTCAAGCCGTTCACGATCACCGACCAGAGTTATGGGGATACCAAACTCGCGGCAGGCCGCAACAGCCCCTTCCACCTCAACGGAAGGTGCGTTATCGCCACCCATTGCATCGACAGCAACTCTCATCGGAACCGGTAAGGGCACGGGATGGAAGGTTTACTGCGCTTTTGAAGCTTCGACGACTTCTTTACCCTTGTAGGTGCCGCAGCTCGGACAGGCGCGGTGGGGGAGCTTGGGGGATTTGCACTGGGGGCAGACCGAAACTGACTGGGTGGTCAGAAAATCGTGTGCCCGTCTCATATTCTTGCGGGATTTTGATGTTTTCTTCTTGGGTACTGCCATGGCTCTTCTCCTTTTTCGGTGCTTCGGCGTCTGCCGTCACCATCTGTGAATTATCGCTGTTGTACCTTAAAATCCTTAAGGGCACTGAATGTAAGGCTGAAATCCCGGGAGTCGCAGCCGCACTGGCCCTGGTTCAGGTCTGCGCCGCAGGTCTGGCAAAGCCCCCGGCAGCCTTCGCTGCAGAGTGGCTTGAGAGGAAGTTCCATTGCCAGCTGCTCGCCAATTTCAGGAGACAGATCGATGTTATCTCCGGAGTAGGTTGCAGATACAAGCGCCTGTTCGTCAAGTTCGGTTTCGGCCTCATCGGCCGAAGGTATGGAAACGTCCCGACGGTAGATCACCGTGAAGCGGGCCTTCAGGGCCATTCCAAAGGAGGTCAGGCAGCGTGAGCATTCCATTCTGGCCGGAACTGACAGATCACCAGTTACCCGGAGATGATCGTACTCCTTTACTGCTGAAACCGTTCCGGAAACCGGTCCGGTAAAACTGCAGACCGTATCCGCCTGCAGGGAGGCAAGCACAGGGAACTGTTCTGCCGGCTGATCAATTGGTACCAGAGTGGGAGTTTCCTTGATGTGATCAACCTGAAGTTTCATCCCGTTGTCCGCGTACCAGAGAACTGTACAGTAAAAAACCGAAGCACGTTACTATAGTGATTTAATATAAATTGTCAAGATTTTTGCTTGGAATCAGCGTTGAATCTGCCATACCTGTGCAGCAGCGCGGCATACTCGTCCGCCAGGCGCCCGGAAACACCATCCCACTCAAAGCGCCACTCCCAATTGCCGAACGCGTTGCCCGGCACATTCATCCGTGACGGCGAAGCAAGGCCCAGAAGGTCCTGAAATGGGAGAATCGCTGTACCGGCCACCGACATAAGGGCAATGCGGATCAGATCTTCGGCCGGATTGCTGCCATTACTGCCCAGATACCGGCAGCAATGATCCCGCGTATCGGCGCCAATAGCCTGAGCCCACCCCACGGTTGTATCATTATCGTGGGTCCCGGTAAACACGACACTGTTTCTGATATGGTTATGGGGCAGGTACGGATTGTCAGGGCCCGAACCAAAGGCAAACTGCAGAATCTTCATTCCTGGAAAACAGTACCGGTCGCGCAGCTCTTCGACAGCCGGCGTTATGATCCCCAGGTCCTCCGCTATCACCGGAAGCCGGCCAAGAGCATCCTGCACCCGATCAAACAGCTGTGCACCGGGACCGGCCACCCAACGTCCCCGCACAGCGGTACGCTGACCGGCAGGCACATGCCATGCCGCTTCAAATCCACGAAAATGGTCGATACGCACCGTGTCAAACATGTTCAGGATATGCCGGAAACGTTCAACCCACCACCGGTAGTCATCCCGGGCCATGGCCGCCCAGTCGTAGAGCGGGTTACCCCACAGCTGCCCGGTTTTGCTGAAGTAGTCGGGAGGGACTCCGGCAACGGCAGTCGGCTTGCCCGCCTGGTCAAGCAGAAAAAGGTGGCGATTGCGCCAGACATCGACTGAATCATAAGCGACAAAAATCGGCAGGTCACCGATCAGCCCTATTCCGCACTGCTTCGCATAGCGGTGCAGATCATTCCATTGCTGATGGAAACGCCATTGAATATACTTCTGGATGCCGATTTCCTCCCCAAGGGCAACCGAGGCGGACTCGTACATATCATGGGTCAACAGTGCTGCGTCGCGGGGCCAGCGATTCCAGGGGCGTCCGCGATAGCGGCGGTGCAAAGCAGTGAACAGGGCATAATCATGCAGCCAGGGTGTCGTATCGCAGAAATGCCAGAACTCCTCCATCTGCGTGGAACGGCCTGCCGTGAGGAATGTCTGTGCCGCACTGGCAAGCAGGCTCGGCTTTATGGCCGAGACGGCAGCGAAATCAACCCGGCTGGGAACCCCGGTCTGTCCGTCATCAAGGGATGATGGCGACAGGTCCCCCTGCTCAACCAATTGTTCGAGATCGATCAGCAGTGGGTTACCGGCAAAGGCCGAAAAAGCCGAATAGGGGGAATTGCCGCAGGCAGGCGGAGAAAGCGGCAGCATCTGCCAGAGCGACATGCCAGCTGAAGACAAAAAGTCAATAAACTGGTAGGCATTGGAACCAAGCGTCCCAATCCCTTCCCGGCCGGGTAACGACGTGGGATGGAGCAGCACCCCGCAACGGCGTTTTGTAGCAGGCATTTCGCCTCCGGAATGATATCAATAATAGCGGGAATTAAGCATAAATACCTGTTGATTGCAATCAAATTGCCAGACCTGACAGTCATGGTAAGATTTGCTGATAGTGTGGAGCAGACCTTGTCAACTCAGTTAGCCTCACGCGGAAGGGTTGACTTTCCCTGTAACCGTGATTACCTCAAACATGAGAAGGATACTGATTTCTGAACAGAAAGAAGAGATGGACATGGATGCCAACAGACTGACCCAAAAATCGCAGGAAGCACTGGCAGCGGCCCAGAACAGGGCGGTTGAATTCGGCCATGTGGAGGTCGATGGCGAACACCTCCTCTGGGGGCTGTTGACACAGGAAGGAGGCTTGGTTCCGCGCCTGCTCCAGAGGATGGATGTACGCCCCGACCAGCTTTGCCAGGACATTGAAGCAGAACTGGAACAACGCCCGCGGGTTTCCGGGCCGGGAGCCGAGCCGGGAAAAATTTATGTTTCCCAGAGACTTTCACGGCTGCTGGTAACCGCCGAAAGTGAGGCAAAGCGGCTTAAAGACGAGTATGTTTCTGTAGAACACCTGCTGATGGCACTGATAAGCGAAGGGGACAGACTACCGGCCGGCAGGATGCTCAAACAGCACGGCATCGACCGGGAGAAACTGCTGGCAACACTTACCGATGTGCGCGGCAGTCAGCGGGTAACCTCCAGCAACCCTGAAGCGAGTTATGAGGCACTTGAGAAGTATGGCCGGGATCTGGTCAAGATGGCCCGCACCGGAAAGCTTGACCCGGTGATCGGCCGTGATGAGGAGGTTCGCCGGGTGATCCGCGTACTGTCCCGCAAAACCAAGAACAATCCTGTTCTGATCGGTGAGCCGGGAGTCGGAAAAACTGCCATTGTCGAGGGATTGGCCCAGCGTATCGTGCGTGGAGACGTGCCGGAAGGCCTCAAGGATAAGACGGTTTTTGCCCTTGACATGGGTGCGCTGATCGCCGGGGCCAAATATCGCGGCGAGTTTGAGGAACGGCTGAAAGCCGTTCTGAACGAAATCAAAGAGGCCGGCGGGCGGATCGT
>DCNF01000025.1:4533-14688 GCA_002322035.1 Geobacter sp. UBA1603 | reverse complement strand
GCGCGGGGCGAACTGCACTGCATCGGTGCCACAACACTGGATGAGTACCGCCAGCATATTGAAAAGGACGCTGCCCTTGAGCGGCGCTTTCAACCCGTTCTGGTCGAACAGCCGACTGTCGAGGACACCATCTCGATTCTGCGCGGACTGCGTGAACGTTTTGAGGTTCACCACGGCATCAAGATCCAGGATTCATCGCTGGTAGCAGCAGCGACACTCTCAAGCCGTTACATCACCGAACGGTTCCTGCCGGACAAGGCTATCGATCTTGTCGACGAGGCCTGCGCCCTCTTGAGAACTGAAATCGACTCACTTCCGGCCGAACTCGACACGATCAGCCGTCGGGTTATGCAGCTGGAAATCGAGGAGCAGGCCCTCAAAAAGGAAAAGGATCCCGGGAGCCGGGAGCGCCTGGAATTCCTGCGCAGGGACCTGGCGACAGACAGGGAGAAGATGGTCTCTCTGCGGACACAGTACGACAACGAAAAACTCGCTATCCAGCGCATCCAGGGACTGCGCGAACAGATAGAGAAAACACGGCGTGACATTGAACAGGCCGAGCGTTCCTACAACCTGGAGCAGGCATCCAGGCTCAAATACTCCGAGTTGCCCGGACTGGAACAGGCCCTCAAAAACGAAGAGGCTGCTCTGAATGAAAAACAGGCCGGACAGAAGCTTTTGCGTGAAGAGGTGACAGAAGATGAAATAGCCGAGATCGTCTCCCGTTGGACTGGCATCCCGGTGACCAGGCTGGTGGAGGGGGAGCGGGAGAAGCTGTTGCGGCTGGATGACATATTGCACCGGCGGGTTGTCGGTCAGGACGAAGCGGTACAGCTGGTGGCCGATGCGGTCTTACGGGCCCGCTCCGGCATCAAGGATCCAAAGCGCCCGATCGGCTCGTTCATCTTCCTTGGACCGACCGGAGTCGGAAAGACCGAACTGGCCCGCACACTGGCCGAATCCCTGTTTGATTCGGAAGACAACATAGTTCGGATCGACATGTCGGAATACATGGAAAAATTTGCCGTGTCGCGGCTGATCGGCGCACCTCCCGGCTATGTCGGATACGAGGAGGGGGGGCAACTGACCGAAGCGGTCCGCCGCAAGCCTTACTGCGTGCTTTTGTTTGACGAGATTGAGAAAGCCCATCCAGATGTTTTCAACATACTGTTACAGATTCTGGACGACGGCCGGGTGACGGACAGCCATGGCCGTACGGTCAGCTTCAAAAATACGGTTATCATCATGACCTCCAATATCGGAGCCCCGCACCTGCTGGAAGGAATCACGCCGGACGGCGATATTCGTGAAAGCGCACGGATTGCGGTCATGAATGAGTTGAAAGGGAGCTTCCGCCCCGAATTTTTGAACAGGGTCGATGACATTGTGCTCTTCAAGCCATTGCATATCGATGAAGTAGTCAAAATTGCCGAGTTGCTTGTTGAAACGCTCAAGCAACGCCTGAAAGACCAGAGGATAACACTAGAACTTTCTGAAGAAGCCCTTCGTTTTATTGCCCGGTCAGGTTACGATCCGGTTTACGGTGCCCGGCCGCTCAAGCGCTATCTGCAGCGCGAACTGGAAACCCGGGTCGCCCGGGCGATCGTCTCTGGATCAGTCGTCGAAGGTGGCACGCTGACCGTGGACATTGCCGACGGCATGCTGATCATGCGTTGACATACCAGATCTCCGGGGCAGCAGTTCACCGCTGCCCCTTACCCCCTCTTTTCTTGACAAACTGCCCTCCCGGGTCAATAATCCGCAGACCATTCCTGTACATTCTACTGCGACAAGGAACAACCCATGCGGATCGAAAGTGATTTTCTGGTGATCGGCAGCGGTATCGCCGGCCTTTCCTTCGCCCTCCAGGCGGCAAACCATGGCAGCGTCGCCATTGTAACCAAACGTGACATTTCAGAATCAGCCACAAAATACGCCCAGGGGGGTATTGCCTCGGTGTTCTCTGCCGAAGACTCCTTTGATGCCCATGTGGAGGACACCCTGATTGCCGGGGCCGGCATCTGCCATGATGACGTTGTCCGCATGGTGGTCGAGGAAGGCCCCCAGACGATCCGCAACCTGATCGAATGGGGTGTCAAATTCACCACCAGCGGAGCCGAGTACGACCTGACCCGCGAGGGGGGACACAGCGCCCGCCGCATCCTGCACGCCGAAGACATCACAGGCCGCGAGATCGAACGGGCACTGGTGGAGGCGGTGCGCCAGCATCCCAATGTGCAGGTCTACGAGCACCACATCGCCATCGACCTGATCACAGCAGCCAAACTTGAGAAAAAGCCGCTGGAACAGAACCGCTGCCTGGGGGCCTACGCCCTCGACATCAACGGTGGAGCTGTCATCACCTTTTCATCGAAGGTGACACTGCTGGCCAGCGGTGGCGCCGGTAAAGTTTACCTCTACACTTGCAACCCTGATGTGGCTTCGGGCGACGGCGTGGCCATGGCTTACCGGGCCGGGGCAACCATTGCCAACATGGAGTTCATGCAGTTCCACCCGACTACCCTCTTCCACCCTCTGGCCAAATCGTTCCTGATTTCCGAGGCGGTTCGCGGCGAAGGTGCCATCCTGAGGCGGCGCGACGGTACGGCCTTCATGGAGAAATACCACAAACTGAAAGATCTGGCCCCGCGTGATATCGTGGCCCGGGCAATCGATAATGAGATGAAAACCAGCGGCGACGACTGCGTTTTCCTCGACATCACCCACGAACCGGCTGATTTCGTCCGCAGCCGCTTCCCCAACATCTATCAGACCTGCATGGAGTTCGGCCTTGACATGACCAAGGAATGGTTGCCGGTAGTGCCAGCAGCCCACTACCTGTGCGGCGGCGTGGCGGTCAACAGTGACGCCGAGACCGACATTCCCGGGCTGTATGCCATCGGCGAGGCCGCTTTTACCGGCCTGCACGGCGGCAACCGTCTGGCCAGCAACTCGCTTCTGGAGGCCGCCGTCTATGCCGGGCGTGCATTCCGGCATTCCAGCGAAGCGGTAAAATCGTTGCAACCGAATGTCAGCCACATCCCGGCCTGGGATTCGGGCACCGCCACCAACAGTGACGAAATGGTGGTGGTCTCCCAGAACTGGGACGAGGTTCGCCGCACCATGTGGAACTACGTCGGCATCGTCCGCTCCGACAAGCGGCTGGCCCGCGCCCTGCGCCGCATCAAACTGATTCAGGACGAGATCGACGAGTACTACTGGAACTTCATCATTACCTCAGACCTGGTGGAACTGCGCAACATCGCCACCGTGGCCGAGTTGATCGTTTCCTGCGCCCAGCAGCGCAAGGAGTCGCGCGGGCTGCACTACACCATCGATTACCCGGAGCGGGACGACATCAACTGCAGGAAAGACACCTTCATCAAAAAGCACTTCTGAACATAATTGGTGGTGGATTTAAAGGAGACGACGTGGCCGACATCAACGACATACGCACGAGGATCGACCTCCTGGACGACGTGCTGCTGCGCATCTTCAATGAACGGGCGCGCCTGGCGCTTGAGATCGGGCACCTGAAAAAAGAGCTCAACCTGCCGGTCTACGACCCGGCCCGCGAGAAGCGCATCTTCAACCGGATGAAAGCGGACAACCCCGGCCCACTCGACGATGGTGCGATTGTCAGAATGTTTGAGCGTGTGGTTGACGAGTCGCGACGGCTGGAACGGATCATGTCCCAGGCTGAAGGAGAGGAACAATGCTGATCATCACGAAAACACATGCGCCGGAAGAGGCGCTTGACCAGGTAAAGGAATATCTTATCAACCACGGCTTCGACATCCATCAGTCCACCGGTGCCAACCGCACCATTATCGGTGTAATCGGCAATACCGAGACGCTGGATGAGAAGGATATCGAAGCCATGCCGGGTGTCAGCCAGGTAGTTCGAATACGGAAAGACGACTGATACCGGCTTTTAGACTATCCCCTCCAGCGGCCCGCCTTTTTTCCCAAGTTCATCCACCCGCTTCTCAACGGTCGGGTCATCGGCCAGCGGCGGAGCGTGAAAAGGCTTTATGCGGGCGTCGATCACCAGCGGCCCGGTGCATCCCCAATGTTTTGAACGGTACGACGCACCGACACCGTATATGTCAGAAGCCGGGTTTGAGCGGGTGAAGGTTACCCAGAGGACGTTATTGAGCGAGGTTGATGCAAACTCGGCATCGTCACAGACTACGATCAGAGGAAAACCTTCCAGCCTCCCTTTCATCTCCAGTGCCCGGCAGAAATTTTCAATCAGCGGGTCCCCCTCCCCTCGCCCCTGCGCCGATTTCGGCCCTGTCACTGCCAGCATCCCCGGCAAACAGACCCGCGCCGCCCCGAATCCGTCCGGCAGATCGTAGCCGGCCGGGAGTTCAGTTGCCAACGTACGGCGTGCCGGCCCGGCAGCAGCCATGACCACTTTTGACCCTTCGTTCAGACCATGACCGGAGTAGTCAAGGGTATCAATGGTGGAGGCGGTCTGGAAGTGCAGGTCACAGCGCCAGTCGATCCGCTCCAGCAGGTGGCGCAGGAATGCGGCAATGTCGTGGGTGTGCAGTCCCGGGGCATCCTCATGGGCAACGATCAGCAGATACTTTGCCAGTGACAGCTGACCCTGGCCGAGGATGGCGTTGGCAATCGTCAGCAGTTCCTGGGGCCGACGCCGGTCGGCATAGGGGACATAGCGCTCGCTGGCTACCGCCAGCAGCAGCGGGTGAACACCGGCGGCATCCACGGCATGGACCTCCTTCACACCGCTGACCACGGTCGGGATCAATGGTCCGGTCAACTCATGGATGAACTGGCCGAAACTGGTGTCTTCCTGGGGCGGGCGGCCGACCGTGGTGAAGGGAAAAATTGCATCGGGCCGATGAAAGACCGCCTCAACCTGGATGAAGGGGAACCGATGCGCCAGGCTGTAGTAGCCGAGATGGTCACCGAACGGCCCCTCCGGCAGGGTCTGTTTCGGGTCGACCACTCCACAGATGCAGAAATCGGCTTCGGCCGGCAGCGGTAGCTGCCCGGGCAACTTCACCATCGGGATTCGGTGACCGCCGAGCAGACCGGCGAAGGAGAGTTCCGGCATCCCTTCCGGCAGCGGCATGACCGCCGCCACGGTCATGGCCGGAGCACCGCCGACAAAGACGTTGACCAGCAGCAGGTCGCCCCTCTCGATGGCCTCGGCGTGATGGGCACCGATGCCGCGGTGGATCTGGTAATGCAGACCGGCCTGACGGTCCTTCTGATACGCGTTTCCGGAGATCTGTACCCGGTACATGCCGAGGTTCGATTTGGCGTAGCCCGGTTTGGATGGGCTTTCGCTGTAGACCTGCGGCAAGGTAATGAAGGCGCCGCCGTCCTTGGGCCATGATACCAGGTGGGGCAGATTGGAAAGGGTTGTCCGGCAGGCCAGGGCCGGCCCGCCGGCTACGCTCTTCGGCAGCAGGTTCATGGCGGCAAAGGGAGTTTTCAATGCGTCGAGTGGGTTTTTGAGCAGTGAAAAGGGATGTATCTTGGCGTCCACCAGTCGGCGGATGTCGTCCAGGGTGTCACGGAAGATGTAGCGGGTGCGCTCGATGGTGCCGAACAGGTTGCCAAGCATCGGAAAGACACAGCCGGACGGATTCTCGAACAGCAGAGCCGGGCCGCCATTGGCGTAGACCCGCCGCTGCACCGCACCAATTTCAAGAGCGGGATCAAGCGGAACGGAAATCCGCACCAACTGCCCGCTACGTTCCAGATCCGCCACGCATTCCTGTAGATTCTGGTATCCCATCACACCCCCGGCCTGGACAGTCTTTTCAACATTCTTTCGATCTGTTTGATCTTTTCACGAGCATCAGCAATCTCACGGATTGACTGCTCATCGCTGAAACGCACCTGCCCCTGATCAAGAATTCGGAGCGCTTCACCATAGGAACCATTTTTATGGCGCTGGCGGGCAGAGGCCAGAAGGTAACGGATGGACCCGGGATCAAGCGCCATGGCCTGCTTCAAGCCTGCCTCGGCATCCCGGCTCCGGCCGGTCCGGTCATCCTGCTCGGCCTGCCTGAAAATCACCAGCGCCCGCAATTCTCTGACCTCGCGGCGATCCGAATCCCGTTCCATATCATGCTCTGCCTGTTCCAGAAAGGTGATCGCTTCGGCATAACGCCTGGCCCTGACGTAGGCCGACACGACCCCTGCCACCCCATCACGGGAACCCGGCAAAAGCCGGTAAGCCTTGCTCAGGTCATCAAGCGCCCGGTCATACTCCTCTCGGGCCATGGCAGCTCTGCCGGAGATGGTCAGAGCGCGCGCCCGGTGACCATCCAGAACAGCCCTGGCTCCCTGATCCCTGATCGAAGCCCGACGTGAATCATACAAACGGTTAAATTCTTCCAGGCGGCCAAGCCTGATTTGACTGTTTGCCACACCGAGAAGATAGGGATCCAGCTGGGTCGAGCCGGGAGGGTGATGACGGTCAGCCAGGGCAAGAGCCTGCTCGTGGTGCAACAGCGAGGCCTCGGCGTCACCGTTTCGACTCAAGGCAAGCGCCTGGGAACGGAGCAGCCTGGCCTGAAACAAATCAGACATACGCTGGTGCAGGGACAGGGCCAGGTCATGGTCGTTGACCCGTCCGAGGGCCAGTCGGGCCAGGTCAAAGGAACAGTCATCGACCGTTGTTTCGCTATGCCGGTCACGGAGTTCCCCGCTCAAAGCCTCGCCGGTACGGCGTATGCTGATCCGGTGACCTGCGGCCCGCCCCGGGTCGTGATACGGGTAGATAAGGTCAAGGCTCGCTGGATCGGCACCACTGAACCGGCCGGGGGCTATCCCCTCACCCTCGATGAAACCGTTGATCAGCGGAGAATGATCATCATTCAGGACCAGCGTTACCGGCCGGCGTCCTTTGATTCCACTGCAGGCCCTGCCCGAAGTGACCTGGACATCCATATCACCGCGATAGAGATAAACGCCGCCCGAGGCGCCGACAGCGGAAAACAGCAGAAAAAACATCATACCGACACAGCGAACGAAGCACATCAGGTAACCTCTTATAAAAGAAGGCTTGACCGGTTCAGATTATCATTGTAATCACTCTAGCGCAATCCGGAAAGCACCCCGCCGGGAGACACCATGCCCCGTCTGACACTGTTCAAAAAAATTCTGATTACCACCCTGCTGTTATCGATGGCGCCTCTGGTCATCTCTTCGCTGATCCTGTTTTCCAACCTTGAAACGACTAATACCCGCCTGGCGGCAGAAATCGCTGACACATCCGACAAGCAGGCTGCAGAATCCCTGCAGATGCGGGCCAAGCATGTGGCTGAAACTGTTTCAGACCTGTTGCGCCAGTGCGAGAACGACCTGCTGTTCCTGGCCCGGATTACCCCGGACCGACAGACGCTGCTCAATTTCTACCTGACCCGGCGCGGAGAAATCTGGGAGCGGCGCGGAGCCCCGGGCAGCACCGCAGAATCGCGGGAACTGATTCCTCTGTACAATTCCATAGCCCTGATCGACAGGCACGGCCGGGAGCGGCTGGTGATCCGTGACGGGAGAACGGTGCCAGAGCACGAACTGCGTAACGTCTCTGACCCGTCACAGACTGAATTCCTGCACGAAGACTATTTTTCACACATAAGAAAGCTGGAGCCGGGCCAGATCCATGTAACCCACCTGACCGGCTACCACATCACACGCCGCCAGCAGTTGGCACAGGCCACGGAACCGGAAGATGCCTACAATGGGGAGCGTTACCGCGGGGTGGTCCGCTTCGGGACTCCGTTGCGCAGCAGTGACGGCAGTTTCGACGGCATGGTTGTAATTTCACTCGATCATCGCCACCTGATGGAATTTACCCAGCATATCGACCCGGGCCGTGGCTTTTCAACCGTTTTTCCCAGCTACAAGAGCGGCAACTACGCCTTTATGTTTGACGACGAGGGGTGGATCATTACCCATCCCAAATTCTGGGATATCCGCGGGCTGGACCGAAGCGGGAAGCTTGTCCCTCCCTATACCGAAAAATCGACCCCGGCCGAAATCGAGGCCGGGCTGATCCCCTTTAATCTCGACTATGCCGGATTCATTCACCCCAACTACCCCCGGGTGGCTCATGATGTAAGACATAAGCAGTCCGGCTCGGTCGATATCACCAACGTGGGTCGCTCAAAGAAAATCATGGCCTATGCCCCGATAATGTACGATACCGGCGACTTCAAAAAACACGGGATCTTCGGCGGAGTAACCATCGGGTTCCAGGTCGACCAGTTCCACGACGCGGCCCGCAAGGGGAGTCGCCTGATCAATCGTCAACTGGGAGAGCACCGGGCACGCAGCATCGTTATCCTGGTAATGACAAGCCTTCTGGCCGGGATCGCTGCCTGGCGGCTCTCACGGGGTATCGGCCAGCCGTTGGAACGACTGACCGAAGGCACCCGGATGCTGGCCGAAGGCAATACCGGCAGCAGGGTTCCGGTTACGTCAACGGACGAAGTTGGTGAACTGGCCCGCACCTTCAATATCATGGCCGACGAACTGGAGGCCCGTAAAAACAGCCTCTTGGCGACCCTTGACGAGCTGCGCGGTTCTCGTCAGGAAATCCTTGATGAACGCAATTTCAAGGAGAGCATTCTTGAAAGTATTTCCAGCGCAATTGTAACCATTTCTCCTGTCGGCCTGCTAACGTCGATTAACGGCACCGGAATCCGATTTTTAGGCGACAAGGCCGTGATCGGGTCGTTTTATCGGGATATTTTCAGCGGCTGGGGAGATATACCGGAACGAATTGAACGTGCCTTGAGTGATCGCAACGGATACGGCCGGCAGCCGTTGCGTATTGAGCAGGGAGGGGATATGGCCTGGTATGATATAGGTGTTTTCCCGATTGGAGTCAACGCTGAACGGGGTCTTACCATCACCATGCGTAACGAAACCGAACGGGAAAAACTGCGTGATGAAATGATACGGCTTGACCGTCTCGCCTCACTCGGCAAGCTTTCAGCCGGGATCGCCCACGAAGTGCGTAATCCGCTGACCGGCATCTCACTACTCCTTGACGATCTGCACGACAATGCCGTCGGAAATCCCGACGACCGGATCATGATCAAAAAGGCTCTGACTGAAATCGAGCGGGTCGAGCGTCTGGTCACCTCGCTGCTCAACTACGCATCGCCGGTGCGGGTAGACTTCCGTGACTGTGATCTGAACATGGTGGCACATGATATTTTTCTGCTGATGCGTCGGCAGGCTGAAAAACAGAAAATATCATTAACCATCTTGCCGGGAGAATTGCCGGTTTTCCGTTTTGATCCCGAAAAAATCAAACAGGCGATGTTGAATATCGTCCGGAATGCAATCGAGGCCTTGGGCTCGGGAGGCGAAATAGTACTTGCAACGTGGCAGCATGAGGGGCATGCGGTTATCTCAATCAGGGACAACGGCCCCGGAATCAGCGAAGATGACCTTCCACTGGTATTTGAACCGTTCTTCACCCGCAAAGGGGCGGGAACCGGCCTCGGACTTTCCATAACCCAGCGGATCATTGATGAACACAACGGCCGGATCAGGGTTGAAAGCCAAGCCGGCCAGGGAACAAACTTCATTGTGGAGCTGCCGATCGGGACCGCCTGATCAAACTGATTCTGGTCCGGCAATACGGCTGCTCCAGTGCGCAATCATAGTCTCCACTTCGCGGAACTGGATCGGTTTTGCCAGGTAATCATCCATTCCGGCAGCGAGGCAGAGCTCACGATCGTTGGGGGCCGCATTGGCCGTCAGGGCGATGATCACGGTCCGCTTTCCGCTCCCCTCTTCCATCCTCCTGATTTCAGCCGTTGCCCCGAACCCGTCCAATTCCGGCATAAAACAATCCATTAGAATAATGTCATAGGAATTTGCCCTGTGCATATCGATAGCCTGACGGCCGTTCTGGGCCAGATCAGGTTTGATTCCAACACGCTGCAGCATCATCCTGAGCACTTTCAGGTTGATCTGACTGTCGTCAACCAGCAAAACCCTGCTTGATCCTGCCGTTGCAACCTGAACATCCCCTGACGCCTTGCTTTCAGCTGCCGGCTGGTTATCAGTAGTGTCGCAGCGGTTCAGCGGTAGAGTCACCGAGAAGACCGAACCCACGCCGACCGTGCTGACAACACTGCACGTTCCCCA
>DCNF01000025.1:0-4479 GCA_002322035.1 Geobacter sp. UBA1603 | reverse complement strand
ACCAGCTGCTTGCTGATCGCAAGTCCGAGGCCTGTCCCCTCGGTAGAACGCTCCCTGACCGGGCTCAGCTGGCTGAATTTCTGAAACAGGAGCGGCAGCTTATCTTCCGGAATACCAACTCCGGTGTCCGATATCGAAATTTTCATCACGGTTTCCCGCACATCCTGTTTGAGGCAGGCGACCGTAAGCTTCACCGATCCTTTCGAGGTAAATTTTATTGCGTTACCGGCCATGTTGATCAGCACCTGACGGATTCTTCCGGCATCGGCACAAAAGCAGCGGGGCAGATCATCCGGGTAATCGCAGGAAAGTTCAAGACCCTTCTCGGCCGCCTGTGGCGACAAGAGCCTTAAGACATCGTTTATGGCCCCATCCAGCTCAAAATTGATCGGCTTGATAGACATCCGCCCCGCCTCAATCTGTGACAGATCAAGAATGTCGTTGATGATGTTCAGGAGCAGTTCGGCCGAATCACTGATCGTTCTGACACACTCCTGCTGTTCCGGATTCAATTCGCTTTCCCGCAGTATGCTGGACATACCGAGGACGCCATTCATCGGTGTTCTGATTTCATGGCTCATGGCTGCCAAAAAATCACTTTTGGCGCGACTGGCCGATTCAGCTGCCTCGCGGGCCGCAATCAGGTCTAGTTCCAGTTGGCGGCGCTCGGTTATGTCGAAGCAATAACCGATATACCCGGCAAATTCCCCACCGATGTGGAAAAAGGGGCGGCCGATATCGAGAATCCAGCGGTAAATGCCGTCATGCCGCAAAAGGCGGTACTCCATTTCAAACGGTTCATGACGGGCAAAGGCGCTCTGCCAGATGCCAATGCAGTGGTCAAGGTCATCGACATGAACACCCTGGGCCCATCCGTTGCCGTACTCATCTTCCATACTTCGGCCGGTGAATTCGAGCCAGCTGTCGTTGAACCAGTCGCACATTCCGGTAGTGTCGGCACGCCAGATCAGTGCCGGTGCACTTTTCAGGATGTTCAGATAGTAATCTCTCGCTTCCTGCAATCGAGATTCGGCAGCAATCCGTTCCTGAATTTCTGATCGCAGCTCAGCGGTGCGCTCATCAACCTTCTGTTCCAGCCACTCGTTGGCTTTGAGAATCTTATGCTCGGCCTCCTTGATGCTGGAAATATCGGTAAAGGTAATCAACACTCCTTCAAGCTGGCCGGTTTCGATGCGAAACGGCGTGATTCTGTTCAAGAGCCATGTACCGTCCCGAGTCTGTTTTTCCCGCTCGACCAGGACCCCTTCTTTGATAACACGCTGGATATCCGCCAACATCTCCTCCTGATCGGAAAGATGATAGGCGATATGGTCGATCGGCCGCCCCAAGTCCTGGGGTAGCAGCTTGAAGAATGCTGCGATTGCCGGATTGAATTTGCGGATCCGCAGCTGACGGTCGAGAAACACCGTGCCGATGTCGCTGCTGGCCAGCAGGTTGTCATGATCGGAATTAAGCTGTTTCAGTTCGATATTTTTCCGCTCAAACTCGGAATTAACCGAGTAAAGCTCTTCGTTGACCGAGTGCAGTTCTTCATTGGTGCTTTGCAGTTCCTCATTGGCAGCCAAAAGCTCTTCATTGGTGGCCTGTAGCTCTTCGTTGCTTGTCTGCAGCTCTTCAATAGTGGTCTGGAGGCTTTCGCGGGCCGACTGGAGTTCCGTTTCCAGATCAGCAATGTGAAGCCGATAGTGGGTTACCGAATCGAATCTGTCCCTGTTATCCTGATCCGAACATTCATCCGCAGCATCAAGAATCTGCTCGACCGGCCTTACCCGCTCAAAATAAATGTGGTAATGGGTAGAACGTGTTTTTTCATCGGGAAGCGGATCAAGGTGCAGGTCAATCAGGAGTTCTTCGGTACCGCGATGGATCCTGACGTTGCGGGTCACGATCGGCTGCCGGGTTTTCTCCGAGCGTTGCAGTGCCGTACTGATCGCGATATGCAGATTGTCTTCCGCCAGCTTCAGAAGATCATTTTCAACCCGTCCTTCGGGAGTTTTCAGATAATCAGCCACATCACCGAAATAATGAAGGATTTGACGGTTTTCGTTGACCAGCACCCCCGGGGGAAGGTGACGGCGCAGCAGCGCGTCGTAGTCTGCCAGTACCTGCCGATCAAGGGACACGATACGTGAATGGGGCGATGCGGTGCTGGTAACCGTCGCCATCCGGCTTCGGTCTGATAATGACGGATCCAGATCAATCGCCAGTTTCAGATCTCTGATTTTGCGGAACATCTTATGCTGGTTCGCCATTACCTCAAACTCGTTGGCAAAGACCCCAAGCCCCTCACTGCTACCAAGGAACAGGGTACAATCTTTCTTCAGGGCAAAATGAAACAGAGAGATGACTTTTTCCTGAACAACCGGCTGGAAATAGATCAGCAGATTGCGGCAGCAGATCAGATCAAGCCGGGTAAAAGGAGGATCGCTGAGCAGGTTGTGGGGCGCAAACACCACCAGCTTGCGAAGTTCACTGGTAACACGGTAGAGGTTTCCCCCCTCTTGTTTAAAATATCGCTCCAAGCGTTCCTGGCTGACGTTTGCCAGGCGCTCCTTCTCATAAAGACCTTGAGACGCCGTATCCAGCGACGTTTTATGGACATCGGTGGCAAAGACGGTAATTTTACCCTTGAAATCGATATATTCGGCGTGTTCAGCCAAAAGGATCGCCAGGGAATATGCTTCTTCTCCCGTGGCGCAGGCTGCGGACCAGGCCCGCAAATCTTCACCCCGGTGCAGATTGGCAAACAACTGCGGGACAACCTCCTGCTCCAGATAGCGGAAGCTCTGACTGTCCCGGAAAAACTCGGTCACTCCAATCAGAAGATCCTTGTAGAGAGATTCGAGTTCTTCCTTGTCGCCGGAAATTATTGAAGCATAGTCACTGACTTCGGGGATCTGGCGGAACTCCATACGGCGGCGGATCCGCCGACCAACCGTTGATCCCTTGTATTTGGAAAAATCCAGGTTGTAGCTGCGGCGCAAGAGGGCAAACACCTCGGCAAACTCCCCTTCATCCTCAAAAATTTCCAGTTCGTGATGCTGACGGCTGCGCACTGCCTGGGGGCTGACGGTATACTCGATCAATATACGTGGCATACGGTCGGGAGAAAGGATGAAATCGCTGACCCCGGTGGCGACTGCGTTGCGCGGCATTCCATCGAATTGTGCCGATTCTGGAGACTGGATCATGACCAGCCCCCCTTTTCTGTGGATCGAAAGAACTCCCCGTGATCCGTCGGAACCGGTCCCGGACAGGATAATGCCGATAGAACGTTCACCGGCATCCTCAGCCAGAGAGTGGAAGAAGACATCTATCGGCAGTTCAATGTGCTGACTGGCGATCTTTTCCGTCAGGTACAGCCGCTCTTCCCTGACTGTCATCTGGTTTTTCGGCGGAATCAGGTAAATGTTGTTCGCTTCCAGCGCAATTCCGCTGGTTACACGGTGGATCGGCATGGTGGTGTGGCGGGACAGCAGATCATCCATCAGACTTTTGAAATCAGGGGAGAGGTGCTGGATCACCACAAAGGCCATGCCGCTATCAGGGGACATATTGTCGAAAAACTGCTCCAGGGCGTTTAAGCCTCCGGCCGACGCACCGATCCCGACAATAAACGTCGGTGCAACGCTGGTATCACTACTGTTTGCTGACTGACTGTTTTCCCTCATGGCTCTCTTCCCCCGCCGGTTGAACCGTTTTCTCTCAATGGTTACCTTGAGACGTTTGAATCTTATCGTATTTCGCTTCCGGATCAAGCAGAAATATTCTGACACATCTTGGCATGACAAAGCTTTGTATCTCTGTTACGATCACCGCCATGGAAAAAATACTGATCATCGATGACGAACCATTTATCCGCGAAAATGTTCAGCGGATCCTGTCAGACCAGGGGTATCAGGTCTGCCAGGCCGCCTGCGCGGCTGAAGCCCGGGAACAGGTCAATGGCGGGGATGTGGATCTGGCACTGCTCGATCTTAACCTGGGAACCGAACACGGTATCGATGTTCTCAAATCCCTGAAAGAAATTGATCCTGATCTGCTGGTAATCATCATTACCGGTTACGGCTCGGTGGAAAGCGCGGTGGATGCCCTGAGGCTGGGCGCCTACCACTACATGAAAAAACCGTTCAAAGCTGATGCCCTGCGGGTGATCGTCAAGCTGGCGCTGCAGACCCAGACCCTGAAACGGGAGGTGCGCACCCTGAAACGGTCCGGCAGCCTGCCCGGACGTTCGCCGATGATCGGCAGCAGCCCGGCCTTCAACAGTGTGGTCGAGCAGGTCCGCCAGGTTGCCCGCATCCCCTCAACCGTCCTTATTACCGGAGAATCAGGTACCGGCAAGGAACTGGTCGCCCGGGCGATTCATGACCTGTCCGACCGCCGTGATGCCTCGTTCATTGCCATTAACTGCGCTTCGATTCCGGCAGCGCTTTTGGAAAGCGAGCTGTTCGGCCA
>DCNF01000055.1:7595-7765 GCA_002322035.1 Geobacter sp. UBA1603 | reverse complement strand
AAAAGCCAGGAAGAAAAATCGCTGTTGCGCTTCATCACCTGCGGCAGCGTGGACGATGGCAAGAGCACTCTCATAGGCCGACTCCTCTGGGATTCCAAGATGGTTTTCGAGGATCAGCTGGCCTCTCTGGAGGCGGACAGCAAAAAGGTCGGTACGCAAGGTGGGGCGAT
>DCNF01000055.1:6639-7256 GCA_002322035.1 Geobacter sp. UBA1603 | reverse complement strand
ATTACGATCAACAGCGCTTCGAAACCATTCTCGCTGACTATCGCCAGTTTGCCGCGCCCCTTGGTTTCGACTCAATTACCGCAATCCCGATCTCTGCCCTGAACGGCGATAATGTCATCGAGCGGAGCGAGCAGACCCCCTGGTACTCCGGCCCAACCCTCATGCAGCACCTGGAAACCATACAGATAGAAAGCGCCGACCACGGCCAGCCGTTCCGCCTGCCGGTTCAGCTGGTCAACCGACCCCATCTTGATTTCCGCGGATTCTGCGGCACCATAGCAGCCGGCACCATTCGCCCCGGCGATGAGGTGCAGGTTGCTTCTTCAGGCAGAATCAGTCGAGTTGCGCGCATCGTTACCATGAATGGAGATCTGGCTGAAGCGGTAGCAGGTCAAGCGGTGACGATCACTCTGGCCGACGAAATCGACATCAGCCGCGGCGATGTACTGACCACTCCGGGAGCATTACCGCTCGTCACCCGTCACCCGGAAGCGCATCTGGTCTGGATGCATGACGAACCGCTGCAGCCCGGACAGATCTACCTGGTGAAAACGGCCAGCGCCATCACCCCGGGCCGGATCACTGCCGTCCGCTACGGTGTAGATGTCAACACTCTT
>DCNF01000055.1:6123-6606 GCA_002322035.1 Geobacter sp. UBA1603 | reverse complement strand
TTGAGCAGGACCAGGTCGAGACGCTCGGCCTGAACGGAATCGGCGTGGTGGCACTGGAACTGGACCGGCCGGTGGCCTTTGACCCGTACTCCGTCAACCGGGGCACCGGAAGCTTCATCGTCATCGACCGCTTCAGCAACGCCACTGTTGGTGCCGGCATGGTCATATCGGCACCGCAGAACAGCGAAGGGGGTTCGGTAGCTCGCTTCTCATCGAAAGTCTCCGAATCCGCAGGGACAACCGTCGTCCGGCTGGGTGAGGCATCGGTCGTCGATCTCAGTGACAGCGGCGATGATATCGCGTTCGATATTTTACAGGGCTTCAGCGAGTATCTGGGGCGGGGGAACCGTGTGCTATTCAGGCTCCGGAACGTGGCGCAGGTGGTTGCCGTGGCGGCGCTGGCGCTGGAGCTTGGGCTGTCGTTCGAGTTCGACGCGACGCCGGACGGGATCAGTATCCTGCTGCTCCGTCGCGGCATACGAC
>DCNF01000055.1:4591-5933 GCA_002322035.1 Geobacter sp. UBA1603 | reverse complement strand
GCCTCAATCCTCGCCACTTTGAGATCATCCTTGATCTGGAATTGGAATAACTGCGGCAGGGGCACTTCGAAAGTCTCGGTAAAAAAGCCTCTGGATCTGATTCCAGAGGCTTTTCTTATGTCACCGTCTCGTTTGTTTGATAAGAAGTGCTAGGGCAGTTCCGTGCTCCCCATCAGGTAGCGGTCGCATTCCCGCGCCGCACCGCGCCCCTCGTTGAAGGCCCAGACCACGAGGCTCTGGCCCCGGCGGCAGTCACCGGCAGCAAACACGCCGGGGATGCTGGTGGCGTAGCGGCCGTAGTCGGCCTTGATGTTACTGCGGTTGTCCCGCTCCAGCCCGAGGGCTGCCGGCAACTCCTGCTCCGGCCCGAGAAAGCCCATGGCCAGCAGCACCAGTCCGGCCGGGCGGACCTGTTCGGTGCCCGGTAGCGGCGTGGGCACGAACTGCCCCTGGGCGTTCTTTTCCCACCTCACCTCAACCGTATGCACGGCTTTTACGTTGCCGTCGGCATCACCTTCGAATTTTGTCGCCGTGGTCAGGAATACCCGCGGGTCGGCACCGAATCTGGCGGCCGCTTCCTCCTGGCCGTAGTCGGTCTTGTGGGTCTTGGGCCACTCCGGCCAGGGGTTGTCCCCGGCGCGGGTATCGGGCGAGCGGGGCATGATCTCGAGCTGGGTGACGGAGCTGCAGCCGTGGCGCAGGGAGGTGCCGACGCAGTCGGTGCCGGTATCGCCGCCGCCGATGATGATCACGTCCTTGCCTGTGGCCGAGATGAAATCGGCCCCGTTGTTCAGAATCGCTCTGGTATTGGCGGTCAGGAAATCCATGGCAAAATGAATCCCCGTAAGCGAACGCCCTTCAATGGGGAGATCGCGGGGGAGCGTGGCGCCGGTGGCCAGGATCACGGCGTCAAATTCCTTACGGAGCTTCTCCACCGGGTAGTCGGCACCGCCGATAGTGGTGTTGCAGACGAAGGTGATTTTCTCCTCCTCCATCAGCCGGATCCGGCGCAATACCACCTCACGCTTGTCGAGCTTCATGTTGGGGAGGCCGGACATCAGCAGGCCGCCGTGAAGATCGGCCCGCTCGAACACTGTCACCTGATGGCCGGCCTTGTTGAGCTGGGCGGCGGCCGAGAGCCCGGCCGGGCCGGAGCCGACCACGGCCACCTTCTTGCCGGTACGTTTCTGGGGCGGGCAGGGAGTGACCCAGCCCTCTTTCCAGGCGCGGTCAATGATGCTGACCTCGATATTTTTGATGGTGACCGGCGGATCGTTGATGCCGAGGGTACACGACCCTTCGCAGGGTGCCGGGCAGACCCGGCCGGTGAACTCGGGGAAGT
>DCNF01000055.1:2730-4415 GCA_002322035.1 Geobacter sp. UBA1603 | reverse complement strand
CCGCAGTCCATGCAGCGGGCGCCCTGGGTGCGCAGACGCTCCTCCGGCAGGTGCAGGTGGAACTCGTTCCAGTCTTTGAGCCTCTCCAGCGGATCGCGGTCCGACGGCAGCTCCCGATTGTATTCCATGAATCCGGTTGGTTTTCCCATAACGTTTTCCCTGTAGGGCGAATGGCATACGCCCGTTATTATCGATTTTTCAACAAGGGTGCAGGCATTGTGCCCCTACCCAACAGATATGTATCAATGCCCTGCCTGGGCGGCATTTTCCTCGAACGCCGCCGCCAGCGCCTCGTCACCGGTCAGCCCCGCCGCCTGCGCCCGCTCCAGGGCCTGCAGCACCCGTTTGTAATCCATCGGCATGACCTTGACGAACTTCGAAGCGTAGGTGCGCCAGTTGAGCAGGGCGATGGTTGCCCGTGCGCTGCCGGTCAGCTCGGCATGTTTCTCGATCATCCCCCGGACAACGTCGTGGTCTTTGTCGTCCAACTGTTCCAGCTCAACCATTTCGGTGTTGCACTGCCTGCTGAACTCGCCGTGCATGTCAAGGACATAGGCGGTGCCGCCACTCATGCCGGCGGCGAAGTTGCGTCCGGTCTCACCAAGGATGACCACGGTGCCGCCGGTCATGTACTCGCAGCCATGGTCGCCGACACCCTCCACCACGGCGTTGACGCCGGAGTTGCGGACGCAGAAGCGCTCGCCGGCGATGCCGCTGATGTAGGCGGTGCCGCTGGTGGCGCCGTAGAGTGCCACGTTTCCGGCGATGATGTTCTCCTCGGCCTTAAACTTGGAGCCGGGTGGCGGGTAGAGGATGATCGTGCCGCCCGAGAGACCCTTGCCGAGGTAGTCGTTGGCGTCACCAATCAGCTCCATGGTCATCCCCTTCGGTATGAAGGCGCCGAAACTCTGGCCGGCCGAACCGTTAAAGGTAAGGTGGATGGTGCCGTCCGGCAGTCCCTCGGCCCCGTGGGCCCGGGTGACTTCGTTGCCGACGATGGTCCCGACCACGCGGTCCACGTTCGTGACCGGCAGGGTGGCGCTGACCTTTTCCCCCTTCTCGATGGCCGGCTGGCAGATGTCCAACAGCCGGGTCATGTCGATCGACTTCTCCAGACCGTGGTCCTGGGACTCGGTGCAGTAGCGGCTGACCTTGATGCCCATGTCCGGCTGGTAGAGGATGGTGCTGAGGTCGAGCCCCTGGGCCTTCCAGTGGGCGATGGCCCGCTTCGGTTCCAGGCGGTTGGCCCGACCGACCATTTCGTTGAAGGTGCGGAAGCCGAGTTGGGCCATGATCTCACGCACTTCCTGGGCGACAAAGCGCATGTAGTTGACCACGTACTCCGGCTTGCCGGAGAACTTGGCCCGCAGGACCGGATCCTGGGTGGCGACGCCAGCCGGACAGGTGTTGCTGTGGCAGACCCGCATCATGATGCACCCCAGGGTAACCAGCGGCGCGGTGGCAAAGCCGAACTCTTCCGCTCCCAGCAGGGCGGCAATCGCCACGTCGCGGCCGGTTTTCAGCTGGCCGTCCACCTCGACGATGATCCGGCTACGCAGGTTGTTGAGCACCAGGGTCTGGTGGGTCTCGGCCAGTCCCAGCTCCCAGGGGAGGCCGGCGTGCTTGATGCTGGAGAGCGGCGAAGCGCCGGTCCCGCCGTCATAGCCGCTGATCAGCACCACGTC
>DCNF01000055.1:584-2632 GCA_002322035.1 Geobacter sp. UBA1603 | reverse complement strand
AGCTTGACGCTGATGCGGGCGCGGCGGTTGGCGTTCTTCAGGTCGTGGATCAGCTCGGCCAGGTCCTCGATGGAATAGATGTCATGGTGAGGCGGCGGCGATACCAGGCCGACCCCCGGCGTGGTGTGACGGGTCTTGGCCACCCAGGGGTAGACCTTGTGCCCGGGCAGCTCGCCCCCTTCGCCCGGCTTGGCCCCCTGGGCCATCTTGATCTGCAGCTCTGCGGCGTTGGTCAGGTAGCTGCTCGTCACGCCGAAGCGTCCCGAAGCAACCTGCTTAATGGCGCTGTTCTTGGAATCGCCCTGCTCGTTGGTCCAGGTGAAGCGGGCCGGGTCTTCCCCGCCCTCACCGGTGTTGGAGCGGCCGCCGATCCGGTTCATGGCGATGGCCAGCGCCTCGTGGGCCTCCTGGCTGATGGAGCCGTAGGACATGGCGCCGGTCTTGAAGCGCTTCATGATCTCTTCCACCGATTCGACCTCGTCGATCGGCACCGGCACCCGGCTTTCGCTGCTGAAATCAAGCAGGCCGCGCAGGGTGTAGAGCCGCTCGTTCTGGTCGTCGATCAGCCGGGAGAAAACCTTGAACTCCTGGTAGTCGTTGGTCCGGGTCGCCTTCTGCAGCGCCTGGACGGTGAGCGGGTTGAAGAGGTGCTCCTCCCCCTCCTTGCGCCACTGGTAATGGCCGCCCGGATCGAGGGTCGGATCAACCGGCACCCGTTTCGGATAGGCCTTGCGGTGGCGGATCAGCAGCTCCTCGGTGATCCCCTTCAGGTCGATGCCACCGATGCGGGAAGGGGTCCAGGTGAAGTATTTGTCGATGACCGACTGGTGCAGGCCGACCGCCTCGCAGATCTGGGCGCCGCGGTAGCTCTGGATGGTGGAGATGCCCATCTTGGCCATGGTCTTGACGATCCCCTTGATGGAGGCCTTGACGAAATTTTTGACGCCTGTTGTGTAGTTCAGGCCGGGGAGCAGCCCCTTGTTGATCATGTCGTCGATGGTCTCGAAGGCCATGTAAGGATTAATGGCGGTCACGCCGTAGCCGAGCAGCACGGCGAAGTGGTGCACCTCGCGCGGTTCGCCCGACTCCAGGATCAGCGACACATGGGTGCGGGTGGCGGTCCTGATCAGATGATGATGCAGGCCGGCCACGGCCAGCAGGGCCGGGATGGCGGCGTAATCATCGCTGACGCCCCGATCGGAAAGGATCAGGATGGTCGTGCCTGATTCGATATGGCGGATGGCGGCGCTGAACAGGCTGTCGAGGGCATTCTGCAGCCCTTCGGCACCGTCGGATGCTTTGAAAAGCAGGGAAAGGGTGCAGGTTTTGAAGCCCGATTTATTGAGCTTGCGCAGTTTGTCCAGATCGTCGTTGGTCAGGATCGGGTGATCAAGGCGGATCACCCGGGCGCTGGTCGGCGACGGCTTGAGCAGGTTTGATTCCGAGCCGATTCGCACCGACGTGGCGGTGATGATCTCCTCGCGGATCGGGTCGATGGGCGGGTTGGTCACCTGGGCGAAGAGCTGTTTGAAATAATTGTAGAGCAGCTGCGGCTTTTCCGACAGCACGGCCAGCGGGGTGTCGGTGCCCATGGAGCCGAGCGGCTGGATGCCGTCGGTGGCCATGGGGCCGATGATGGTTTCCTGGTCCTCGAAAGTGTAGCCGAAGGCCTTCTGGCGCTGCAGAAGCGGTGACCGCTCCGGCTTGGAGGGTTTGGAGGCGGCCGGCAGGTCGGCCAGCAGCTGGTGGTTGACCTTGACCCAGTCGGCGTATGGCTTGGCCGTTGCCAGCTCGCGCTTGATCTCCTCATCGCTGATGATCCGCCCCTGTTCCGTGTCGACCAGGAACATCCTGCCCGGCTGCAGCCGTCCCTTTTTGACAATTTTTTCGGGCGGGACCTGCAGCACGCCAGCCTCGGAGGCCATGATTACCATGTCGTCGTCGGTGAGGTAGTAGCGGCAGGGGCGCAGGCCGTTGCGGTCGAGCACGGCGCCGATGATCCGGCCGTCGGTGAAGGTAAGCGCCGCCGGGCCGTCCCACGGCTCCAT
>DCNF01000055.1:0-531 GCA_002322035.1 Geobacter sp. UBA1603 | reverse complement strand
GTGGTACTCGTAGAAGGCCCGCTTTTCCGGGCTCATGGTCTCGTGGTTCTCCCACGGCTCCGGCACCATCATCATCACGGCATGGGGAAGTGACCGACCGGCCATCACCAGCAGTTCCAGGCAGTTGTCGAACATGGCCGAATCGGAGCCATTGGTGTTGATCACCGGCAGAATCTTCTTGATGTCGTCACCGAACAGCTCGCTGTTGAACATGGACTGGCGGGCGTGCATCCAGTTGACATTGCCCCGCAGGGTGTTGATCTCGCCGTTGTGGGCCAGGAAATGGTAGGGGTGGGCCCGGTCCCAGCTGGGGAAGGTGTTGGTGGAGAAGCGGGAATGGACCACGGCGATGGCGGTTTCCATGGCCGGGTCGCGCAGGTCGGGGTAGTACTGGTCCAGCTGGGCCGGCATCAGCATCCCCTTGTAGACGATGGTCCGGTGCGAGAACGAGGGCACGTAGAACTGGCCGGCGTTCGTGAGGCCCAGCGCGCGGATCGCGTGGCCCGAGGCCTTGCGGATGATGTAGAGCTT
>DCNF01000101.1:26795-26944 GCA_002322035.1 Geobacter sp. UBA1603 | reverse complement strand
ACCTGGAGCGAGTTCTGCGATTGGTACCTGGAGCTTTCCAAGCGTGACCTGTACGGTGACGATGCGGAGCGCAAGCAGACCGCCCGGTTTGTCCTCTGGCACGTGTTGGACAACCTGCTGCGGCTGCTGCATCCCTTCATGCCGTTCAT
>DCNF01000101.1:26363-26528 GCA_002322035.1 Geobacter sp. UBA1603 | reverse complement strand
GGCAGCGATGAAAGCTTGACGCTGATGAAGCACAACGAAGGGGCCATCATGAGCCTGGCGCGGGTATCTGACCTGGCCATCGGCCGCGACATCGCCCAACCGGAGGACGCTTCCATCCAGGTGTCTGGCGACGTGCAGATCTATGTGCCACTTAAGGGACTTGTA
>DCNF01000101.1:8974-26333 GCA_002322035.1 Geobacter sp. UBA1603 | reverse complement strand
CTTGTAGACGTAGCCGCCGAAGAAGAGCGTCTGTTGAAGGAGATCGGCAAGATCGACAAGGAGATCGACATGTTCTCCAAAAAGCTGGCCAGTCCGGCCTTCGTGGACCGGGCGCCGGCCGAGATTGTTGCCAAGGAGCGCCAGAAACTGGCCGAGGTACAGGAAAAGAAATCGGTATTGGAAGAAAGCCTGGAGAAGATCAGGAAGCTGAAATAGGCACGTCATGTTTACACAACGTCACATACGGCTGGCCACTCTGGACGAGCAGGCGTATTACGAGGAGCAACTGTATCCATTGCAGGACACGGTTCTCTCCCTTGTGCAAAACGACAGGTTCTACCTGAGCGGCGGCACCGCCTTATCCCGCTGGTATTACAACCACCGCTATTCCGATGACCTTGATTTTTTCTTTCGGGGCGACCGGTTTGCCAGGGACGAATTCCCGGTGGTCTGCCGGGAGATCATTTCCCGGCTGGCGGCATTGTTCAGGATCGAGGCCGCTATTGACGGCAAATACTTCAAACGCTTCTTCGTCACCCACGGTGAAACAGCCCTGAAAATCGAATTTATCTTCGAAAGCTATCCCCACTGCGGCGAATACCTGACCGCCCATGGTTGCCTGATCGATGGCGCAGAAAACATTGCCGTGAACAAACTGACAGCGGTGCAGGACAGGAAAACCGCAAAGGATTTTGTCGATCTCTATTTTCTGCTTGATGACTTCGAACTGGAATTGCTTGCGACGGACGCGGCCAAAAAAATTGTGCCGCTGGATTACGAGGGAACTGTCATGGCCTTTGCCGATGCCATGGTCGAAGGAACCGCCCTTATGAAGCGGCCGCTTGACGTATCGACACTGAATGATTTTTCCCGCGCCATGATAACGAGGCTGATTGCCAATGCCCGCAACCAGGGATAAATACTTCTGGGACGGGGACGGGAACGAGAACCTCTCCGTCGGCTTCAGGGTGCGGCGGATGGCGGAATACGCCGCTTTCCCTGACTTGATCAATTTTCCGTTCGGCGAATTCCGGGAGGGAATCGCCCTGATCGATCCGGAAACGCTGCGGACTTCTGAAAAGCGCCGGCGCTTCATCGCTCTGGCCAAACCGTATATTGCCGCTGCGAATTGCTGGGAAGAAGTGATCGAAAAGATGATCGGATAACATCCGGGGGTACCCACCTCCGGAACAATGTAATGACCGGCGCATGAAAACCGTGGGCAACTGAACTCTGCCTACGTACCCTACGCTGCTGAAAAGGAATGCTGAAATCATGCCCCTTCGCCATGTCGCCATATTCGCCAAGGTCCACGACCCGCGCTGCCAGAGCGTGGCCGATGACCTGATCAACTGGCTCGGAGAGCGGGGCTGCACGCCACTGGTTGAGGCTCACCTGGCCCGCCACATCGGCTATCACCGGGGGATTCCGGCGGAGGAGATCCCGGGGCAGGCCGAACTGGTTGTGGTGCTGGGTGGAGACGGCACCCTGATCTCGGTGGCGCGGCTTATTTGCGGCATGGATGTGCCGATTCTGGGAGTCAACCTCGGCAGCCTCGGCTTCCTGACGGAAACCACCGTGGACGAGATGTACTATCGTCTGGAGAAGTGCCTCACAGGAGATTCCCATGTCTCGCAGCGGATGCTGCTGGAAGTGGCGGTATTCAGGGGTGGTGCAGAGGTAGAGCGGGGGCGCGTCCTGAACGACGTGGTCATCAACAAGGGTGCCCTGGCCCGGATCATCGACCTTGAAACCACCGTCAGCGGCCAATCCCTTACCACCTTCAAGGCCGACGGCCTGATCGTCTCCACCCCAACCGGTTCTACCGGCTACTCCCTGTCGGCCGGCGGGCCGATCATTCACCCCCGGATGTGCTGCCTCGTCATCACCCCCATCTGCCCCCATACCCTTACCAACCGGCCGATCGTGATTCCTGATGATTCCACGGTCTCGGTCACGGTGAAATCCTCCTTTGACGAAAAAGTGTACCTGACCCTCGATGGCCAGGTGGGGGTCGAACTGACCGAGGGTGACACGGTTGAGATCCGCCGGGCGGAGAAAACAGTTGCCCTGGTTGTGTCAAAAACCCGCGACTATTTCGAGGTACTCCGCACAAAGCTCAAATGGGGCGAGAGATAGGCGGACCATGCTGACCGACCTGACCATCCGCAACATCGCCATCATCGACTCCCTGCACATCTCCCTGCAGCCGGGGCTAACGGTTCTGACCGGCGAAACCGGTGCTGGAAAATCGATCATCATCGATGCGGTCGGCCTGATCATGGGGGGGCGCGCGTCTTCGGATCTGATCCGCTCCGGCGAGGAAGAAGCCCAGGTCGAGGCCCTGTTTGATCTTTCAGGAAACCCCGATATTTCTGCAACGGTGAATGAAGCCGGCATCGACTGCACCGGCGAGCTTCTGATCCGGCGCACAATTTCACGATCAGGCAAAAACCGCATCTTCATCAACGGCAGCCTTGCCACCGCCACAATTCTCTCGGACATCGCCCCACGCCTGATCAATATCTACGGACAGCACGACTCCCAGACCCTGCTCCGCCAGGACAATCACCTGCGCCTCCTGGACAGTTATGCCGGGCTACTGCCGCTACGTCAGCAGTTTGCCGCCCTCTTCGAGCAGTTGCGCCACAGCTCGCTGCGCCTTGAGCAGCTGGAGCAGCAGGAGCGGGATGCCGAACGGCGCCTCGACCTGCTCTCCTTTCAACTCGAAGAGATCAGCGCAGCCGGCCTTACCAGCGGCGAAGACACTGAACTTGAAGAGCGAAGGCGCATTCTAGCCGGGGCGGAGAAACTCGGGACAGCAAGCGGTGAAGCCTTCGAACAGCTTTACAGCTGTGACGGATCGCTTTTGGGCCATTTGCGCCGGATCAGCCAGCGCATCGATGAAGCGGCTAGTATCGACCCGGCTTTGTCTCATCTGGCAGAAGCGCTGGAAAGCGCATACGTCCAGATCGAGGATACGGCCATGTCGCTTCGGAACTACGCCACGCATCTTGACATTGATCCCTCGGCGCTGCAGCACATTGAGGACCGGATCGACCTGCTCAACCGGCTAAAGCGGAAATACGGAGTAACGATAGACGAAATTATCTCCTTCGGACAAACGGCAGCCGATGAAATCGCCCAACTGAAAAGCATCAGCCACGACCGGACAGCGCTCTCAACAGAACTCTCAGCCCTCCGGGAGCAGCTTCAGCAGACCGGCAGCGAACTGAGCAGGTCGCGGCGGGAGGCCGCCCCGAAACTGGCCCACGCTCTGGCAGCAGAGGCCCGGCAGCTGGCCATGAAGGGGGCCGTCATCGAGGCGGCGCTTGAAACAGGGCCGGAGCCCCGCCCAAACGGCATGGAACGCCTGGAGCTGCTCTTTTCGCCGAACCCGGGAGAGACTCCCCGTCCCCTGGCGAAGATCGCTTCCGGCGGTGAACTCTCACGACTGATGCTGGCCTTCAAACAGGTACTGCCGGAACGTGACGTGCCGACACTGATTTTCGACGAGGTTGACACCGGCATCAGCGGGGCAACATCGGAAGTTGTCGGAAATAAGCTCAAAAAAGTTGCAGCCGGACAGCAGGTGTTCTGCATCACCCATCTTCCGCAGGTGGCGGCCTGTGCCGATCATCACCTCAAGGTTGAAAAACTACAGCGCGGAGACCGGACCATAACAGCGGTTACGGTACTGGCACAGAATGAACGAATTGACGAAGTTGCCCGCCTGTTTGCCGGCGAGACAATCACCGACTCCGCCCGGCGGCACGCGGAAGAGCTGATTGCCGCTTCATCCCGCGCCTGATTCACGGTCCCGCATCTGCCCTGTGGTGATACTCTTCTGATGGAGGAGATGAACAACATGGACGCAGTACTGAAACAGATACTTGATGCCGCTCCCGATGTGATCCTGGCGGCTGATAAGGCCGGAATCATCATTTACTGGAACAGCGGGGCTGAACAGATTTTTGGTCACACGGCGGATGAAGCGTGCGGCCGGTCACTCGACCTTATCATACCGGAGCCTTTGCGCGACAGGCATTGGGAGGGGTATCACAGGGTCATGGCCTCGGGAGAGACCACATACAAAACCGGATTGCTCACGTCTCCCGGTGTTCGCAAGGACGGCTCCCGTGTTTCCCTGGAGTTCAGCATGGTGCTGCTGCACGATGAGGCAGGCGCCATGAACGGGTGCGCCTCAATCATGCGGGATGTGACAGAACGGTGGAATCGTGAGAAGGAGTTACGGGAGCGTTTGAAGGCATGCGAAGGCCAGTCTGTTCCCCTGAAACAGTGACAGTCATTTTGTCGAGTTCCGGTTGTAGCGGACCGTCCAACACATTCGAACGCCCCGCGGTTTCCCGCGGGGCGTTCCTGTTCATGGCAGTAAACAGTGCCGTATGGCTGCAATAAGGTGCTGCTAGGCGCGCATCTCGCGGGGGACGCGAATCTGCGCCTGCTCGAAGCCGGCAAACACCTTGGCTCCCAGCATGAACTCCGACCAGAACTCCTTCCACTGGGAAGGCTGCTGGTTTTCAGCGCTAGCCGGCTTCAGTTCGGCCAGGAAGATCGTGAGTGCTGCACCGCCGGCCAGAAGGATGCCGGACAGCATGAACGATTTACCAAGCCCTCCGGGCTGTGCGTTGATCATCTCTGAAACCTTGCCCATCACGAATCCGCCCACGCCCCAGGCTGTAAACAGCGTGCCGTAGTTGAGGCCGTAGTTCTTTGTGCCCCAGTAATCCTTGGCGAACGAAGGGAAAAGACACAGGTTCGAACCGTAATTGAAACCGATGAAAGTCGCCAGGAGCACCAGCAGCACAGCGCTGCCGGTATTGATCACCGCCATGGCGATGAACATCATCAGCGCCTGCAGGGCCAGCATGATGAAGAGCGTTGCCCGGCGGCCTATTTTGTCGGAGAGGATACCGGCCACGACACGGCCGCCGGCATTGCCGAGAGCCATGATGGCAACGGCCACAAAGGCCATGGGCCCCATGCTCTTCTTGGCCAGGCCGGCCACGCTGCCGATCACCATCAGGCCGGCGCCGGAACCGATAAAGAAAGCAACCCAGAGGACGTAGAACTTGTAGTTGCGCAGCATCTCACTGACCGTGGCGTTGACGGCCGGTTTCGAGGCGTTCATTTTGGCCACCGGGCCTGGGTCAGTCGGCTCGGCCGGCACATAGCCCTGGGGAGGGTTGATCAGCAGGAAGGAGAGGCCGCAGACCACCACAGTGAAGCCGATCCCCAAAAACAGCATCGCCTTGGGGATGCCGTAGGCGCCGATCAGGTAGGAGGAGAGCGGTGCGATGTAGACCGGAGCGATGCCGAATCCGGCCACGACGATTCCGGCAATCAGGCCGGTCTTGGACGGCGAGAACCACTTCAGCGCCGGCGGTGTTGCCGCAGAGTAGCCGAAGCCGAAACCGCTGCCGGCCAGGATGCCGAAGCCGGTGACCCAGGCTGCGTAGCTGCTGGAGAATGCCATCAGCATGAAGCCTGCACCGACCAGGATGCCACCGATCAGGGCGGTTCGGGCCGGGCCGATTTTGTCCTGACATTTTCCGGCCAGGATCATCGAAAAGGCGAAGGCCAGACAGCAGACGGCATAGGGGTCATTGATCGAGGCCACATCCCACTGGAAGGCGTCGGGACCACCCTTTTCGATCGAGGCCTTGATGGCCCCCTTGAAGATGCTCCAGGCGTAGAGGACGCCGAGCGCCAGGTTGATGGCAAGGCCGGCCGTGACAACGTTCCAGCCTTTGTTCTTGATTTCGTTCATTGGCAGTATCCCCCCGGCCTAGTATTTCTGGGTTACGGCCTTCTTGATCGGGCCGTTCATGCGGATGGCTGCGGCAAACTCCATCCAGAAGACAAGATAGATCGAAACCATCAGCGACAGCCCCACGTTCTGGTTTTCCGCGCCAAGAGCTTTGGCCAGGATCGGCGATGCGAAGCCTGCACCCAGGCTGCCCGTCACCCGCTCAAGCATATAGAAAACCGGCAGGGTCAAAAGCGTACCGACAAGCATAATGGCGATGCCGGTGGGACGCTTGATCCAGTATTTGGGGGAGAACCCGTACATACGCATGAAGATCACCACCCAGATGATCCAGACCGAGTAATCGACGGCTGCGTCAGGAAGGGCCAGCTTGTTCTTTACCAATGCAACTTCCAGTACTGTGACGATACCCAGCATGACGAAGAGCCAGTTGAATTTCTCATTGGCTTGGGTCTGCCAGTTGCGGCTGTCCGGGGCTTTCACCTCATCATAAGAGTGGCTGTGGGTGCCAAGCGCCGAGAAAAGGATGGCGAACCAGATGCCGGCATTATGGAAGAGCAGCGAGGCATGGTTGCCGGCCACATTGGCAATGCGGGCCATCGGCTCACGGGCAAAATCGCCGGCGATGCGCATCAGGAAGAGGTTGGCAATCACCGAGCAGGCGATAATCACCGTGATGGTAAAAATCTTGCGCGGCAGCAGATAGGGATCGACCCGGTCCGGAAATCCGATAATGAAGGCGAACCAGATCAGATACATGATCAGCGGGATGCCGAAGCAGATGCCATAGGTCGACTTGCCGGCAAAGTCGCCGCTCTGGGCATAGATGATATAGTCATTGGCCGGGTCGGCATCGGTATTGGCCGCTTTGACAACATCCTTGGGGACCTTCTTGACATGCGGCAGCAGACCCATGGCGTACCAGCCATGATCACCCTGGGTGGTGTCGACGACCCAGTACTGATCGCCCATCATCTCATCGAGACCGCCGAAGAGTTGCATATTGAAGGCAGCGCAGACAACACAGACCGCCAGGAGCATGATTGCGTGAGATAGTTTCATCGGCATGGGTAAATATCCTCCGTGAGTTATTCTTTATGAGTCGTCCAGAACATGGACACCGCATTCGCGGCAAACAGGCCATACAGCCACATGGTATTCCAGGCCGGGCCGGACCAGTGGCTCCCGCGACCACCGCCGACCACACCCGAGGCGACCACTATGCCGATCAGTGCCGTAAAAGCCACCATGGCCACAGAACGCAGAATGGCACTGTTACGCCAGGTATGGCGTTCCAGTTCCTCGATCCTCTGCAGCAGTTCAAGCTCTCTTTCGCTCATCTCGCTTCTCCTTTGCCAGTGTGAGTATAATGAACAGTGTTGAAACCGTCAGTGCCAGGCCGGCCTGAAATCCGTCAATACTCTGGGCCAGATGATAAAACATGGTTTTTTCCTTTCCGCTCGTGGTGTATAAGATTTTCAGCACTTGACCAGTTCACCCAGTTCGCCCGGAAAGCGGTCGGCCAGTTCAAGATATTTGGCGCACTCCCCGTAGCGGCCGCTGCAATACCGGATAATCATGTTCACATCGTGGGGGGAGATGTATTCGCACCCCACGTCACAATAATCGTCATTCTTGCCGTAGAAGGGGCAGATGTCGGTTTTTCCCATTAAGACCCTCGCGTGGTGGCATTCGGTTATCGTATACAGCACAGGTTGTGCCAAACATGGCCTTAACAATAAATAGCCTTTTAAATTAAGGTACTTGAAAATGTTGATGGCCATAATTTCCCGTGACTTACCCACTTTTTTTGCAATTGTGCGAAAAACCCGGGATCGGCACGATTAGGCGATGCCCCGACCTGATGGCCGTCATTCACAGGCTTCAAATGCCATATAGTTAATTTTTTCATATAGTTGAATATCAATTGCCAGGGCATCGCAAAAATGCAAAAAGATCGAGCGCACTGTTTTGCACAATTGCAAAATAGTGCGAGGGGAGGAAAACAGATGGAAACCGACCGGGAAAAGTGGAACCGCAGGTATGCATCGCAGGACAGCTATCTTGGCCGCGCCCCGTCACCGTTTCTGAAGCGCATGATTAATCAGGTGGAATCGCTTGTGAGGGGGCGAAAGGCGCTTGATATTGCCTGCGGAGAAGGGCGCAACAGCCTGTTTCTTGCCGAGCGGGGCTTTCAGGTCACCGCACTCGATATTTCTGACACCGGTCTGGAAAAGGGGGCGCAACAGGCAACCGACCGGGGGCTGGCCATTGATTTCCGGAGAGTGGACCTTGACCGGCAGGCCCTGACGGGATGTTACGATCTGGTAATCAATTTTAATTTTCTGATTCGGGGATTGATTCCGGCAGAAATTGCCGTGCTGAATCCGGGCGGGGTCCTGCTGTTCGACACGATCATGGAAACCCCCGCGCTGCTGCTGTCGCACACCCCCTCATACCTGCTTCGGCCCGGCGAGCTTGAGCAGCTGTTTGCCGGCTATGACGGCGACATGGTGTTCCACGAAGAGTCTGACAACGGTGAAATGCCGACAGCGCGGGTGATGTTCAGGAAAGCGGGGCCGCACTAGGCACGGCAGGGTACCTGCAGCAGCTGATATGCCTAACGGGACAAGGCGCGCAGATCGCGGTAGACATCGACCGGAGTAAACCGCCCGCCAGCCGCGTCAATCACCGTCAGGTGCAGATGAGTCGGCGAGCGGCGCTTGGCGGCGTTCCAGCCGCTCCGCCCCACGGTGGCGATCACATCGCCCGGCCGGACCAGATCTCCCACCCGGACCAGCAGGCGCTGATTGTGGGCATAGTAGACCAGCAGGCCGCTGCCCGGATCGTAGACCCAGAGATAGTTTCCGCCCCGCAGCCTGCTTCCCTGTTCCCATAATTGCTCGGCCGAAATGACAACGCCGGCCGTCATGGAGAGGACCGACACCGGCTCTCCGGTCCCGTCATCGCTGCAATCCTGATCCCGATCACGAATGAAGATATCCAGCGACGGATGACCGCCGTGACGGTTTCCGGAAAAGAAATCGTACCCTTGGGCACGATAGCCGTGCCGTCGACCGCCGGTGATCGCCCGGACATCCCGGCCGGCGACCGGGAAGACCCAGGACGAACGCGGCGCATCGCCTCCGCCAGACCGGTAATACTGCCTGGCAGCCTCATCAAGAAGCCTGATCAGCGGAGTGCGGGCGGCAGCGCCCCCTGCCCTTCCGTCCCGAATCTCCTTCATCAGACGGTCAAGACCGACGGCCGATGACTGGACCGATTCGATCAGTTCCAGCAGTTCCGGGGCAGATTCATCGGCGGCAGGTGCGAGGCAGGGAACCAAAATAAGGGCCAACAGGCAGAGGATTATCTTCACTGGGCGTCCGGAAATGAAAAAATAAGATGTGGCCAAACCGTTATGATCAGCATATCATTCAGCCACCTGCGGCACAACACTCAATCAGGTTACAATCATGGCACCGCTGAACAAAAAACTCATCATCGCCCTGCTCCGCCAGCACAACGGACCGCTGCACTTCGCCGGGCTTATGCGCTCGCTCGGCGGGCGGCACATTAAGCGCGAACTCAAACACCTTCTGGATGACATGGCCGGCAGCGGGGAGCTTGTGCGACTCAAGGGAAACAGCTACGCCGTATCAGGCACACAGCAGACCGTCAGCGGACGCATATCCGTTCACCGGGACGGGTATGGCTTCGTCACCCCTGCTGGAGGAGGCGAAGACATCTTCATCCCCTCCAGGGCCATGGGCAGTGCTCTGCATGGCGACCTGGTCGAAGTAACCAGCGGGCCGAGCCGCATGGGAGGCGGAAAGCGCGACGGCCGGGTGGTCCAGGTGGCCGAACGCGCCACCACCCGCATCGTCGGACGCTACGAAGAGAACCGTCGCGGGGCCGTCGTTATCCCCGATGATCCGCGTCTCGGCATCATCGTCTCCATCCCGCCCGCAGGACGCGCACGGGCCGAGGATGGCCACCAGGTGGTTGTGGAGCTGACCTCCTACCCGGCCGGCGGCCGGCCGGCAACAGGGCAGATCGTAGAAGTTCTTGGCTGGCCGGACGACCCTGACGTCGAGGTCCAGTCGGTCATCCGACGTTTCGGCCTGCCTCACGAATTCTCGCAGGAATGCCTGGCCCAGGCCGAAGCGGTTCCGGAGGCCATCGCATCCGGCGACCTGCAGGGGCGCGTCGATCTGCGCGGCATGCAGACCGTTACCATCGACGGCGAGACCGCCCGCGACTTCGACGATGCCGTCTCCCTCAGGCGCGAAGGTGACACCTACCGGCTCTGGGTCTCAATCGCCGATGTGTCTCACTATGTAAAACCGGGCAGTCCGCTTGACCGGGATGCCTATCTGCGCGGGACCTCGGTCTACTTCCCCGACCGCTGCATCCCCATGCTGCCGGAGCGGCTTTCCAACGGCATCTGCTCGCTCAACCCGGCTGTGGAGCGGCTTACCATGACTGCCGAAATGCTTTTCGACCTGTCCGGCAACATGCTTGATTCGCGCTTTTACCACAGTGTCATCAGGAGCAGCGCACGCCTGACCTACACGACGGTGAAGCAGGTCATCGTTGACAATGACTCCGACGTTTCTGACCAGCACCGCCCACTCGTGCCGATGCTGACCGAGATGAAAGAGCTGGCTCTGATATTGATGGCCATGCGCAAAAAGCGGGGCAGCATTGATTTTGACCTCCCCGAACCGGAGATCATCATCGGCCTCACCGGCCAGACCGAAGGGATCATCCGCGCCGAGCGGAATCTGGCCCACCAACTTATCGAAGAGTTCATGCTGGCGGCCAATGAGGCGGTGGCCCGTTTTGTAAGCTCCTCAAGCACTCCGTTTCTCTACCGCATCCATGAGAATCCGGATCCTGCCAAACTGCAAAGCTTCCAGGAATTCATCTACGGCTTCGGATATGAGTTCAGACTGGTCGACGAACGGGTTGATCCGGCCGAGATCCAGCGGCTACTGGCCCAGGCCGAGGGACGCCCCGAGGAGCGCATGCTCAATTATGCCCTCCTGCGCTGCATGAAACAGGCCCGCTACGCGGCCGAGAATCTGGGCCATTTCGGCTTGGCCTCCGGCTGTTACTGCCACTTTACCTCCCCGATCCGCCGCTATCCTGACCTGGTGGTACACCGTATCCTGACAGCGCTGATCAGCGGAGGGAAACGGGGAGACGTGCTGCTGTCCAGTGCCACGGCAAACCTGGCTGAAACCGCCGAGCACACCAGCAGGCGTGAACGGATCGCCATGGAGGCCGAGCGGGACGTGGTGGAGATGAAGAAACTTCAGTATATGCAAAAACATGTCGGTGACGAGTTCAACGGCTGCATCGCCGGGGTGACCGGCTTCGGTTTCTTCGTGGAACTTGACGAACTGTTCGTTGAGGGCCTGGTTCACATCTCCACTCTGGCCGATGACGTGTATGCCTATGACGAAAAGCGCCATTGCCTGACAGGACACCGCCTGGCAAAAATCTACCGCATCGGCGATACTGCGCGGGTCAGAGTTGCGGCTGTCAACCCCGGAACACGACGGATCGAGTTTGTCCTGGTCAGCCATACCCCTGCCAGCGCTTCGGCCAATCCGCCGGCATCTGTCCCCCCGGGTGAGGAGTACCGCCGCGTGCCGATCAGAGGGAAAAAACCGGCCGGAAGCCGGCGGGGATCCGGCGCAGGCCCCGTGAACAAGCCCGCCTCTCCAGGCAAAAGCGGCCGCAACAAGCCGGGCGGCAGAAAACGATACTGACACGGTGACACACTTGGGGGTTGCGCGGCAATCACGCCTGTGATAGGTAGTGACCCATGACTGAAGAACGCGTGATCCCCTTTGTCGAGCATCTTGTTGAGTTGCGCAAGCGGCTGATCATTATTGTCGTAACCGTTGTCATCGGCATGGGCTTCGCTTGGAACCTGGCCGATAACATTCTGGTGTTCATGGAAAAGCCGCTCACCGGCCAGACCTATCTGACCGAACTGAAGAAAAAGGTCTATCTTTCTCTCAAGCAACGTTACCCCTCGATCTACAATCGGGCCAAACTGGAAGAAGAAGTCAACAAACCCCAGACGAAGCACCCCCTCAACTATACGGCGCCCCTGGAGCCTTTTTTTATCCAATGCAAAATTTCGGGTCTGGCCGGCTTTATCTTGGCCCTGCCGATCGTCTTTCACCAGCTCTGGCTTTTCATCTCACCCGGGCTCACCTTCCGGGAACGCAAGCTGGTCGTACCATTTGTCACCGCCGCCACCATGGCCTTCTGCGTTGGCGCCGCCTTTTTTCTGGTGGTTATCTGGCCGTTCATCATCAACTTTTCGCTCTCCTACGAGACCGAGGGGCTCCGCAGCTGGCTCTCGCTCTCATCCTATGTCAACTTCTGCCTGCGGCTGATCTTGATGTTCGGGCTAATTTTCGAACTGCCGGTACTGACTCTGCTGCTGGCCCGCTTCGGGATAGTCTCTTATGAATTCCTGGCGCCAAAGCGCAAGTACGCGCTGCTGGCAAGCTCAATCGTGGCAGCGTTTCACTCCGACCTGGTCACCATGTTCGTGATCATGATTCCACTGTACCTTATGTACGAAATCAGCGTCTGGGTTGCCCTGATCTTCGGCAAAAAGAAGCCGGCTGCTGAAACCGAACTGCCGGCGACATAGCGTTATCCGGGAGGCTGCCATGTGCGCCAGACTGATCATCATGACGCTTGCCTGCGCCCTTTACTGCGGATGCAGCAGCCAGGACAAGCCCACCACCATGCCAGCCGCCACAGAACGCCGAACCCCCTCCTCCGACGGCGCTGCGCTGTACCGCCAGTACTGTGCCAGCTGTCATCCGGACGGCGGCAATGTCAGCGACCCCTCCCGCACCCTTCGCAGATCATCACTCGCGTCACATCATATAACCACTGCCGACGACATCATCCGTATCATGCGAAACCCAATTTCACGCATGATCCGCTTTGATCCGGCCTCCCTTCCCGACCATGATGCCCGGGCAATCGCGGAATATATCCTCACCACCTTCAAGTAAAAGCATTGATCAGACCAAACTCTCCGACGTGCGCCGGCCCGTTTTTTTATATTGACATTTATTGTAAAGAGCACTAAATAGGATATAAATAATCTTATTTGGGGTTTTTGACAATGATGGAACTAACCCGCAAGGGCGAATACGCAATCCGCGGGATCGTATATCTGGCCACCCAGCCGGCAGAGCAGGTATGCCTGTTGAGTGACATCGCATCTGCCGTTGATGTGCCCCAGACGTTTCTTGCAAAAATCTTCCAGCAGTTCAGCAAAATCGGGCTGGTCCGATCCTATCGCGGGACGGGGGGAGGTTTTGTTCTGGGGCGTTCTCCTGACAAAATTACTCTGCTGGAAGTGGTTGAAGCCGTGGAAGGGCCGATCGCGCCTAATCGCTGCGTAACCGGTGAAGGTGAGTGTTCCCGAGATGCCGACTGCACGGTACACCCGGTCTGGGTCAGCGTGCAGAATCAGGTGCGTGATATTTTGGCCCGGGTAACGCTGCTGGATTTGTCAGGCCGCTAATTATTTTTGGGATTTCTCCCAAAAAATTTTTGCCCGAAAACTGGATAAAATAGGTCTTTTTTAGCATCAGCCTTGCACACTCGTTTCTTCGTGCTAAACTAATTTTGAAAATTCTGTAGAGAGCGCATCACCCATGCTACACCACTCCAAGGAGGACGTATGAATGTACTAACCCTCAGCCAGCTGCAGTTTGCTGCAACCTGCATGTTCCACTGGATTTTTGTCCCGCTCACTCTGGGGCTGTCCGTCATGACGGCGGTCATGGAAACCAGGTACGTCAGAACCGGTGACGAGACCTGGCTGCGCATGACAAAATTCTGGGGCAAGCTGTTTCTGATCAACTTCGCCCTGGGTGTCGTCACCGGAATCACCATGGAGTTTCAGTTCGGGCTGAACTGGGCCGAGTACTCCCGCTATGTGGGGGACATATTCGGGGCGCCTCTGGCAATTGAAGCCACGTTGGCGTTCTTCATGGAATCGGTCTTCATCGGCGTCTGGATTTTCGGCTGGCAGAAGGTTTCCAAGAAGGTGCATGCCGCCTCGATCTGGCTGGCAGCGATCGGCACCAACCTCTCGGCACTCTGGATCCTGCTGGCAAATGCATGGATGCAGAAACCGGTCGGTTTTGTAATCCGTAACGGCCGGGCAGAAATGAACGACTTCCTGGCCCTTGTTACCAACCCCTATGGATGGATCAAGTTCTCCCACGCGCTCCTATCAGGCTACGCACTGGCCGCATTTGTGATCATGGGCGTTTCTGCCTGGCATCTCTTGAGAAAAAATGAGACTGACTTTTTCATCCGCTCCTTCAAAATGGCTGCCGTCTGGGGTCTGGTCGCTTCGCTGGGCGTTGCGCTCTCCGGCGACTTCCATGCGGTTGAAATCGCCAAAGTCCAGCCCACCAAGTTTGCTGCCATGGAATCAGTCTGGGAAACGAAGAAAAATGCCGGCATGAGCCTCCTGCTCATCCCCGATGCAAAAAACGAAAGAAATTCTGTTGAAACGCTGACCATTCCCGGCATGCTCAGTTTTCTGGCCTTTAAAGACACAGCAGGAGAAGTCAAGGGCCTGAAAGATTTCCCGAAAGAACTGCGGCCGCCGGTGACACCGACATTCTTAAGCTTCCGGCTGATGGTCGGCCTCGGCACATTCATGATTCTGGCAAGCCTGGCAGGGGTCTTCCTGTCGCGGAAAGAAAACTTTGTCGACAACCGGCCCTATCTGCTGCTGATGACCATCGCGATTCCGGCGCCCTACCTGGCCCAGCAGTTCGGCTGGCTGGTGGCTGAACTGGGACGGCAGCCATGGATCGTCTACGGTGTGCTGAAAACATCGGACGCCGTTTCAAAGTCGATCACCACAACCCAGGTTGCCGTATCATTAATCGGCTTCACCGTCCTCTACGGTGTCCTTGGCGCCATCGACTTCTTCCTGCTTGCCAAATATGCCAAAAAGGGGCCGGACAGCGATCTTTCTCATATCATCAATGCACAGGGGAGGGGATAACATATGGACGCATCGGTCTTTCAGATCATCTGGTTCGTATTATGGGGAGTCCTGTGGGCGGTTTATTTCATGCTTGACGGTTTCGTGCTCGGGACCGGCTTCCTGTCCACGTTTCTGGCACAAGACGACACCGAAAAACGGGTTCTGATCAATGCCGTCGGACCGGTCTGGGATGGTAACGAAGTCTGGCTCCTGACAGCCGGCGGAGCAACGTTTGCCGCATTTCCGACCACCTACGCCCTTATGTTCAGCAATCTCTACTCTGCCCTGATCCTGCTGCTGTTTTCCCTGATCGTGCGGGGCGTCTCATTTGAATTCCGCGGCAAACTCGACAATGCTGTCTGGAGAGGGGCCTGGGACAAAGCCATCCTTGTTTCAAGCTTCCTTCCCGCCCTGCTTTTCGGGGTCGCATTCGGCAACATCTTCAAGGGAATTCCGATGCGCAACGATTTCGCAGCCATAAACTTCACCTACGAAGGCTCGCTGATCGGCTTGCTCAACCCCTACGGTCTCATCACCGGCGTTCTGTTTGTTCTCCTGTTCGCGGTGCACGGCGCCCTGTATATTTCACTCAAGACAACCGGCGATTTGAGCAGCCGTGCGGCAGGGCTGACAAACAAGGCCTGGCCGGCGCTGCTTGCCGTCGCAGTCGCCTTTCTCGGCTACACCTACCCGGCCACAAAACTGTATGACAATTTCCTGAAAACGCCGATTTTGCTGATTATCCCGCTGATCGCCGTAGCATCGCTTGTACTGGTCAAAGTCTTCGCCGCCAAGGGGCAGAACGGCACGGCATTTACCTTTTCCTGCCTGACGATCGTCTTTGTGGTCTTCACCGGGGTGACCGGCCTGTTCCCCAACCTGATACCATCAAGCCTTGACCCGGCTTCAAATCTGACGATCTACAACTCGTCATCGAGTCCGCTGACCCTCAAGATCATGACTGTGGTGGCGCTGATCTTCGTCCCGATCGTCATATCCTACAAAATCTGGGTCTATCGGATTTTCAGGGAGCCGGTCACGGGCAAGGACGTTCTGGCTTCTCCCGAAGCATACTGAAGCATAACTACTCATAATAATTAAAATATCACTCGTTTTTCTTGACAAACGCCAGACGGGTGAGTATAGTATCACCATTCCAGCTACAAACCAGCGAAGTCCCGGTCATCCGGGACTTCGGCGTTTGGCAGCCTGGGACACGTCACAACCAGAGAAAGGAGTTACCAGCCGGGCCACTCACGCATCATCTCCAGGCACCACCGCCATCCCGGCACAGCCGCTACCACCGACCACATTTCTACTTATGCGAAAACTACTCATTATCCCAACATGCCTGCTTCTGCTTGCAGCATGCGACAACGCCGCCGTGAAACCACCGGAAACACTTGCCACGGCCACGCTGCCCACCGAATCCCATACCGACAGGGAAATCATGACCCTGCTGGAACGGGGCAACTTCCTGACCGAGCGCACCCGGCAGGTCACCGCCATCCAAACTGTCTTTAGCCGCCACACCACCCCTGAACGAGCCCGCAACCTGGCTGCCCTCTGCTTTTCGAAAACCTCCGGAACCCCCTTCATGCCGTTTGATCTGGCCGAGATTGCCCTGGCCGAAACCGGCGGTAACCGACTGTCCGGCAAAGCGGTATCTCCCCGGGGAGCCCGCGGTGTCTGGCAGGTTATGCCTGAACGGGCCCGCAGCCACGGTTTTACTGCCCAGGACATGACCGTTGATGAAAAATGCGCCGAGGCGGCCGTCCGCGAGCTGTTTACCAAGCTTGAAATGGCCCAGGGCGACCTGGAGCGCGCAAAAAAACTCTATTGCGGCCAGGGGCCACAGGCGAACGCTTATCTGAAAAAGGTCAGAAACTACCGCAGCGAGATGCATTCCGTGCTGGAACAGGCACAAAAGCGCATGGCATCGGCTTCAATGGCTCAGCCGACCTTCAGGACCAGATGACATCCCTCATCCGGATGAGCCTGATAGCCCTGTTGATGGTTGCTGCGGCGGGCTGTTCGAGCCTGCTGCAGGAACCGCAGGTCAGGGTCAAGTCCGCCAGCCTGATCGGCATCGACACAGCCGGTGCTGACATCGAGCTCTATCTGGGGGTTACCAACCCCAATTCGTACGATATCCACCTTCTGGGCTATACTTACGACCTGCGGATCATGACCCTGCCGATAGCCAACGGCGGACACCAGGAGCAGGTTCGTTTCAGTGCCGGGCAGGAGACCGACCTGCGGTTTCCGATCCGGATCCCCCACGGCAGCCTGATTGAACTGCTCAAGCGCAGACCTGACCCGGACCGAATTCCCTACCGGCTTGAGGCCAGCCTGAACCTGGCATCGCCATTGGGGGACATGAACATTCCGATTGAAAGAAATGATACCATCGCCATCCCCCGGAAATACCACCCCGGCGATGCTCTCGAGCGGGTTTTCAATCTGCTCCGAAACCCCTGAACAGGGCATTTTTGCTTGATATGCCG
>DCNF01000101.1:1415-8919 GCA_002322035.1 Geobacter sp. UBA1603 | reverse complement strand
TAGTCGATCGGCTTTCAGTCAGCCGCACTGACGCCCTGCAAGGAGCCGCCCCGATGCCCAGCACATCCAATCAGAACACCCCAAAAGGCCTTACCCTGCGCACAAAAATGATGCTTCTCTCCGGCGCAGCTTTTGCCGGAATCCTGTTCATCGCCGTTACCAGCCTTCTGATGATGAACGAGTCCCGCATCGGCGGTCCCGCCTATACGGCTATCAGGGCCAATCAGGACGCCCTGGAAAGCATCGCCCTGTTGAAAGCCGACCTCTACCAGATCAGCACCGAAGTCCAGCCGTTCATGTCGTCGACCGAAAAAAGCTCCATCAACAAGGCGGCAGCCGACAAAACGGCCGCCACCGTCAAAGAACTGGCCGGAGACATCGATCTTCGTTTCGGTATTGTTCTGGAGGCCCTGGAATCGCCGATCAAGCGTGAAACCATCAAAAAAGCGAACGCCATCTGGGAGGAATACAAAAAAACCCTTCTCGATGAGGTGGTGCCGGCCGCCACAAAGGGTGATGTAATCACCTCGAGCCGCCTGATGAATGGTATCCAGACCGAGCGTTTCAACGCTTTCAGCAAGACAGTCACGTCAATGGTTGAAAATCTGCGCAAGGATGTCAGCACAACCGAGGAACGGGTGTCATCAAGTCTGCGTACGAAAATGATGGTGGCCGTTGTGTTCTGCCTGGGTGTTATCGCCGTCATCAGCGTCTTTTCAGTCGTCATTACCGAGTCAGTAATCCGGCCCCTGCGGGCCTGCGTCGACTTTGCCCGCACGGTGGCTGACGGACGGCTCGACAGCCGCCTCGAGATAACTGCCGGCGGCGAAGCAGGCGCCCTTGCCCAGGCCATGAACACCATGGCGGAAAATCTCCACAGCATGGTTTCGCGGGTCAGCAGCACCTCCGAGATCCTCAATTCAATCGACGTCAATATCGAGAAGGCAACCCGGCAAGTTGTCACATCAGCCCGCCTGCAGCAGGAAACCGTCGGAGAGACCACCCGGGCGGTCGAACACATAAGCCATTCGGTCCGGAACGTTTCTGAGGGCGTCGACCAGCTTTCGGCATCAACGTCAGAGACCTCCTCCTCGATTCTCGAAATGGCTGCCAGTGTGGAAGAGGTGGCTCTCAACGCAGAAAAACTGGGTGAGTCCGTCGATGAAGTCAGCTCGTCCATCATCCAAATGGCCTCATCAATCAAGGAAATCGGAAACAGCATCGTCAATCTTTTGGATGCTTCAAGCACCACCGCCTCATCAATTGCCGAAATGGACGCGACCATCAAGCAGGTTGAAAAAAACGCCATGGACACCTCCGCCATTTCCGAAGCGGTCCGCAACGACGCCGAGACCGGCAGGAAAGCGGTCGAGGAGGCGATTGCCGGCATGCAGGAGATCCGGCGTTCATCGCATATCACGGCTGAAGTGATCGAAAATCTCTCCCTGCGGGCCAATGATATCGGCACCATCCTGTCGGTCATCGACGAAGTCGCAGAACAGACCAACCTGCTTGCCCTGAATGCCGCCATCATTGCTGCCCAGGCCGGTGAGCACGGCAAGGGGTTCGCTGTGGTGGCCGATGAAATCAGGGAACTCTCGGAGCGCACCAGCAGTTCCACCCGAGAAATCGCCGCCGTGATCCGCGGCGTACAGGAAGAAACCCGGCGGGCGGTCGATGCGATCTGCCAGGCCGAGCAGAGCATTACCGAAGGCGAAAAACTTTCAGAACGCTCCGGCGCAGCGCTGGAGAAAATCGTCAGCGGCGTTCAGAAGGCCAGTGTCCAGATCAGAGAGATCGCCCGGGCAACGGTAGAGCAGGCCCGTGGCAGCCAAAGCATCAAGGAGGCCATGGAGAGTGTCGAGGAGATGGTCGGGCACATCGCCGCTTCTGCCAGCGAACATGCCCACAGCAGCGAACTGATCGCCAATAACGTCGAACGCATGAAAGAACTGACCAGCCATGTGCGGACATCTACCCGTGAACAGAGCCGAGCCAGCGGCCTGATCGCCCGCTCAACAGAGGACATCACGGCCATGACAGCCCAGATCCGTGAGGCCTGCCGCACCCAGGTGCAAAGCTGCGGCATGATTTCCAAAGCGGTCAGCAACATTCAGCTGTCGTCGGCAACAAATGCCGAGGCGTCTTCGGTCATGGAAAACTCCGTCACCGGGCTGTCCCGGCAGATCGACCTGCTTGAAAAAGAGATGTCCGGCTTCAAAATCTGAGCTGCGAACCCCACAGACAAAGGGTAAAACCAGGACCACACATGGATAGACTCGCCTCGCGGCTAACTGCATGCATGAAAAACGGCGGAAAAGCGCTGGTAACCTTTATCACCGCCGGTGATCCGGATCTGGCAACCACCGAGGCGGCTCTGGCGGCCCTCGAGCAGGGGGGAGCCGACATCATCGAGTTGGGGGTGCCGTTTTCCGATCCGATGGCCGATGGCCCCACTATTCAGCTTTCCTCGGAACGGGCGCTGGCCTCCGGCACGAATCTCGAAAAAATTCTTGAACTTGTGGCCCGGGTGCGGGCTCGCTCCGCAATTCCGATTATCCTGATGGGGTACCTGAACCCGGTCCATGCCTACGGATACGGGCGCTTTGCCCGTGATGCCGCACAGGCAGGGGTTGACGGGGTCCTGCTTGTTGACCTCCCACCGGAGGAGTCAACCGAATTTTTGCCTCATGCCCGGCGCCATGGCCTGAATGTAATTTTCCTGCTGACCCCGACCTCCGACGACCAGCGTGTGGCAGCCGTCAACCGCCTTGGCTGCGGCTTCATCTATTACGTTACCGTCACCGGCGTCACCGGAGCCCGCCAGACGGTCTCGACATCGCTGGCCGACGAACTGGCCCGGGTACGCTCCGCGGCTCGGCTGCCGGTTATGGCCGGATTCGGCATTTCAACTGCTGACCAGGCCCGCAGCGTTGGTGCGCTGGCCGACGGCGTCGTCGTCGGCAGTGCCCTCGTCAAGCTCTTCGAGTCACACACGGGACACGAACTGTTGGACGAGCTAAAAAACAGAACAGCGGAGCTCAAGCAGGCCCTGATTTGACAGCAGACAGCTGCCCGGTTGACAGCAGGGCTCTTTTCTGCTACCAAGCAGCACATTCATTTTCGGTAAATTTTTCTGACCTGACTAAAGAAGGTGAGGAGCAACCATGAGCTGGTTCAGCAGAGACAAGGCGGGCATTGCAAAGTCGGAGAGCAAAAATGTCAAGGTCCCCGAAGGGATGTGGATCAAGTGCCAGGGGTGCTCTGAAACAATCCTCGGCAAAGAGATTGAAGCCAATCTGGGCGTTTGCCCGAAGTGCGGCCACCACTACCGGATCGCTGCCCGCAGGCGCCTGGAACTGCTCCTCGACGGTGGGGCGTATCAGGAGTTCGACGCCGGCATGAAGTCCGTCGACTTTCTCAACTTCAAAGACGCCAAGAGCTACCAGGAGCGCATTGATGCCACTGTTGCCAAGGGCGGCTCAAAGGATGCTGTCATCTGCGTTGAGGGGGCGATCGAAGGGATCGGCGTCCAGGTTTCCTGTTTCGACTTCGCCTTCATGGGTGGCAGCATGGGCAGCGTTGTCGGCGAGAAAATCACCCGCTCGATTGAACGTGGTCTGGAAAAATGCCAGCCGGTTATCGTCATTTCTGCATCCGGTGGCGCCCGCATGCAGGAAAGCATCCTATCGCTGATGCAGATGGCCAAAACATCAGCCGCCCTTGCCAAACTCAAGGCGGCCGGCATTCCGTTCATTTCAATCCTGACCGATCCGACCACCGGCGGCGTCACCGCTAGCTTTGCCATGCTGGGCGACCTGAACATCGCCGAGCCGAAAGCCCTGATCGGCTTCGCCGGGCCACGGGTCATCGAGCAGACCATCCGCCAGAAGCTTCCAGAAGGCTTCCAGCGTGCAGAATACCTGCTGGATCACGGCATGGTTGATGCGATCATCCCCCGCACGGAAATGCGCAAAAAACTTGCCTCAATTCTATCAATGCTCCACCGCCCCGCCGCCTGAAATGCCCCTGGCTGAAGCGCTGGAGAACCTCTACGCTCGGCGGCGCTTCGGGATTCGGCCCGGCCTTGACCGGGTTGCGCTCATGCTTGAGCGACTCGGCCATCCGGAACGCATGTTCCGGAGCATCCATGTGGCAGGCACCAACGGCAAGGGCTCCACATCGGCTTTTCTTGCATCAATTCTGAACGCTGCCGGTTACCGTACCGGCTTTTTCAGTTCCCCCCACCTGGTGCGTTTTACCGAGCGCTTTCGCATAAACGGCCACGAGCCCCCGGAAGAAAGGATCGCCACGCTGCTGCAAACCGTCCTTGGCCATGCACCGGACGATGCGACGTTCTTCGAAATTGTTACCGCCCTGGCAGCCTTCTACTTTGCCGACGAGCGGGTTGATCTGGCCGTCATGGAGGCCGGCATGGGGGGCAGATCAGACGCCACAGCCGCACTTCCGGCCCAGATGACCGTTATCACCCCCATTTCCCTCGACCACTGCGACTACCTTGGCGCAACCCTGCCTCAGATCGCCGATGAAAAGTGCCGCATTGCAGAATCCGGCACACCGGTCATACTTGCCCCCCAGCCTGCTGAAGCAGAGGCTGCCATCCGGGCGCGGCTGATTCCGGACCGGAACCGCACCTTCTGGGCAGAAGCCGACATAAGGGCGGCGTGGAACTCGGACGGCAGCCTTGATTACCATGGCATCCATGCTACACTGACCGCTCTCACCCCCGGAATACCGGGGCGCTATCAGGCAGTCAACGCAGCACTGGCGCTTGCTGCAGCCGAAGTACTGAATCAGGAAGGGCTGCCGATCAGCCATACGGCGCTGGCAGAAGGCATACGGGATGCCAGATGGCCGGGGCGGATGGAATTCATCCCGGGCGAACCACCGCTTCTGCTTGACGGCGCCCACAATCCGGCCGGTGCCGCAGCCCTGGCAGAATCCCTTGCCCAGTACCACTACGAACGGCTGCTGCTGGTGAGCGGCATCATGGCCGATAAGGATGCGGTCGGGCTCCTCGGGCCGCTCGCCTGCCAGGCAGCCCAGGCTTTTGCGGTTGCCCCGGCAGTCGAACGGGCCCTCGACCCGGCTTGCCTGGCAGCACAACTGATTGGGCTCGGGCTGCCGACGACCCCCTGTGCCAGCGTTGCCGAGGGGCTCCGCGCAGCACGGGCCGCCGCTGCTCCCGGCGACCTGATTCTTGTGTGCGGCTCGCTGTTCACCGTTGGAGAAGCCAAGGCAATTCTGGCTGGAAACCGATTTGAAGGAGTGCGCGGTTAGAATCCGCCATTACCATGATCCGCATCCTTGTAATGATAACGCTGACCATACTGATCGCCTGGCCCCCTTCAACCGGCCGGGCCGCCACCAGTATGCCTGTCAGCGATACGATATCGATCACGGCTGACACCATGACCAGCGATCCGGTCACCCAATCCATAGAGGCATCCGGTTCTGTTGTGCTGAAATGGCAAGGCATGGACTTGACCGCCAACCGGGTCATCTATGACCGGAACAGCAGGATCCTGACCGCCACCGGCTCGGTCACAATCGTCAAGGGCGATGACATCCTGCGGGGACGCTCCGTCAGCCTGAACCTGGAAAGTGGGCGCGGTGAGCTTGAACAGGCCCAGCTGAATGTGCCGGGAGCCAATATGACTTTCCGGGGAGAAAAAATCGTCCGCGAAAGCGAGGCCGAATTTACCGTCACCAATACCGAGCTGACCACCTGCGACCTCCCCGACCCAAGCTGGAAATTCGGCGCTGACCAGCTCAAAGTCAATGTATTGGGCTACGCAACCGGCCGCAACGTAATTTTTTACATCAAGGACACTCCGGTCATCTATCTCCCCTGGATCGCGTTCCCTGTCGTCCGTGAGCGGAAAACAGGCCTGCTTTTCCCCCGTTTCGGCTACTCAAAATCCCGTGGCGCCCAGGCCGACATCCCGCTCTACTGGGTCATCGCCCCCAATCAGGATGCCCAGTTCAACCTCGATCTGCAGACCCGGCGCGGAGCCGGGCTTGGCAGCCTCTACCGCTACATCAGAACTCGCGGCAGCGAAGGAGCTGTTGGCGGCTACCTGATCTATGACTTGGTCAAGGACCGCTGGCGCGGCCAGATTTCACAGGATCACAAAGAAATTTTCTCGGCCGACATGAATCTGCGCACCTCGGTCAATCTGAACAGCGACCGCTCATTTTTAGGTGATTTCGGCGAGAAAAGCGGGGAGTACAATCGCCAGTCCAGCGACACCATCGTCAATGCCCTCAAAACCTGGCACCATTTTGCCCTGACCGGCCATTTGCGCTATGTGGAGGACTACTACTCTGCCAGCAATTCAACCACCCTGCAGACCCTTCCTGAAGCGGGACTGGCAGCAGTTCGCCTGCCGGTGCTGCGCACACCGCTCCGCTTCGATCTCGACTCAACCATTTCAAACTTCCAGCGCGAAAGCGGTCCGAGTGGGCAACGGCTGCATGCTTTCCCGCGGTTATCCCTCTCGGGCGGCGCGACAGGGTCAGTGCATCTTTCCGCCTTTGCCGGCCTCCATCTGCGTGGCTACACGGCACAGGACACCGCAGGCCGGGCAGGTTCAAACGATGGCAGCCTGCTGCCCGAAACAGGTGCGCGCATCTCGACAACCCTGGTGCGGGTCTATGACACAGGAGGCGCCTCCCTGCAGAAGATCCGCCACGAGTTGACTCCTGAACTTGATTACCGCTACATCCCTGACAGCAGCCAAAATCGCCTGCCGTTCTATGACTACACCGACCGCCTGATCCGGAGCAGCACTGCCTGGTTTTCGCTTACCAGCACGCTTGGCGGCAAATTCCGGACCGAAGAGTCAACAGCCTACCGCGATCTCTCACGCATCCGCCTGTCGCAGGGTTACAGCTTTGAAGGCAGCCGTCGCGACCTGCTGACCATGGTCGACCGGCAGCGCCCCCTGACCGACCTTGTGCTGGAAAGCGAGACCCGTCTGCATGACCTGGCCAGGCTGACATTCGATGCCCGCTGGGACCACCATCGGGGCGAGTTGTCGACAGCCATGCCCGGCCTTGAGTATGATGACCGGACGGGAAGCTTTGCCGGCGCAAGCTACCGCATGGCCCGCAACAACCTGGAATATTTTGAAGCGCGCCTTGGCACTCGCCGTTTCCGTCCCTGGACGTTCGGCTACACGACCCGCTATTCCTTCGATCGCGGCGATTTTCTTGAAACCGTCTATACCGCCGAATACCGCCACCAGTGCTGGAGTGTCAGCCTCGCAGTCCACGATCGTCCCGGCAATCCCTCGTTTTCGATCAACTTTAATCTGGCCGGACTAACCAGCTCAGCCGGCAAGCAACCGTAAAAATGGCTTGACAATCGGCGCCCGCATGCGCTAGAAAGAAAAACTCTGCGCGGCCTTCTTCTGGCGATGTAGCTCAGCTGGTTAGAGCATACGGCTCATATCCGTAGTGTCCGGGGTTCAAGTCCCTG
>DCNF01000101.1:947-1213 GCA_002322035.1 Geobacter sp. UBA1603 | reverse complement strand
ACTGCGGCCCTGCATCGCATGGGATACAAGGATGAAATGACCTGGCATGGATTCCGGGCGACGGCCCGCACGATCCTTGATGAAGTCCTGGGATTTCGCCCGGATTATATCGAGCATCAACTTGCCCATGCGGTACGGGAAACCCTGGGACGCGCCTACAACCGCACAAGCCACCTGCCGGAGCGCAAAAAGATGATGCAGCATTGGTCTGATTATCTTGATGGATTGAAGCAGGGGGCAAAAGTTATTCCGCTGATGCAGGTGGC
>DCNF01000101.1:0-813 GCA_002322035.1 Geobacter sp. UBA1603 | reverse complement strand
TTCAGGCGAGTTCTACTTTTAATCTTTTCCCAAGCGCAAGCGCCGCTCGCTCCAGTGTTTGCAGAGTCACAGAAACATTTCCGGGGTCAAGCAGCCTGTCTAGTGCAGAACGGCTTGTGTGCATTTTTTGGGCAAGTGCGGTTTTTGAAAGATTTGATTTCTGCATTTCCTGTTCAATCTGATATGCGACTATTCTCTTGATTGCAGCTGCTTCTACATCAGCCAACAAACCTTCCTCTTGCAGGAAATCGTCGAAGTTTGATCCTGTGTGAATGTTGCTCATGGTCTGTTCCTCCAATAATTGCCTAATCTCGTCATTGCAGTGTTGAGTTCGTTTTGTGGCGTCCTGTTTGATTTTTTGATGAATCCATGAAGTAGAATCATCTGGTTGCCATCGACGGTAAAAAATACTCGTGCTATGCCGTCCGGCAGGGATGAACGGACTTCCCATAGATTCTTGTCCATTTTTCTGATTAGAGGCATTCCTAACGGCCAACCAAGCCGGGCTGTTTTGATGTCTTCTCCGATAATGCGCTTGTCGTCACGGGGGAGTTCTTTAAGCCAGTCACGTACTGGTTCATTTCCGGCATCGGAGCGGTAGAAGTTCACCATAAGAATAAAATTTCGCGGCTCCATGCTAGCAGTGTACCATAATTGGTGCAATGCTCAACAGAAAAATGGCCGGGTTTTTCCCGGCCATGTAATTCAAGATGAGAAGAACGGTCACACGCGCCATCTCGGCCGTGACAAGGTGATCTACGACCCGTGGCACTACCTGTCCGTACTGGAGCAGAAACCGGGGGCCTTGCGCAA
>DCNF01000070.1:26619-26796 GCA_002322035.1 Geobacter sp. UBA1603 | reverse complement strand
GACCAGCACGGCACGGCCATCATTTCGGCCGCGGCGTTGCTTAACGCACTGGAACTGGTCGGCAAAAAAATCGAGGATATCCGTATCGTGGTCAACGGTGCCGGTGCTTCAGCCAACTCCTGCGCAAAGCTGGCCATCGCCCTCGGGGTCAAGCCGAACAACATGATCATGTGCGAC
>DCNF01000070.1:26193-26351 GCA_002322035.1 Geobacter sp. UBA1603 | reverse complement strand
GCCAAGGCGGTCCGCGATGACGTTATTATCGCAACCGGCCGTTCCGATTACCCCAATCAGGTCAATAACGTCCTCGGTTTTCCGTTTATTTTCCGTGGGGCTCTTGACGTTCACGCCACCTGCATCAATGAGGAGATGAAGCTGGCTGCCGTTCACGC
>DCNF01000070.1:21722-26034 GCA_002322035.1 Geobacter sp. UBA1603 | reverse complement strand
GTGGCGCCTGCCATTGCCCAGGCTGCAATGGACACCGGTGTTGCCCGCCAGCCGATTGCCGATATAGCCAAGTATATCGAAAATCTTGAATCAACCCAGGGCCAGTCAAAAGAGATCATGCGGCAGATCATCAACAAGGCCAAAAGCGATCCTAAAAAAATTGTATTCCCGGAAGGGGAAACCGAAAAAATCATCCGCGCTGCGCAGGTACTCGTGGAAGAGGGAATTGCCAGTCCGATCCTTATCGGCGACCAGAAGAAAATCAAGAAGAAGATGGCAGAGCTCAACATTGATCTGGATGTGCCGATCATCGACCCGGCCGAATCAGATCTGACCGATCGGTATGCCGACGAACTTTACCGTCAGCGCCAGCGTAAGGGACTTACCCTCTCGGAAGCGCAGCGGATCATGCGCCGCAAATCCAGGACTCACTTCGGCTGCATGATGGTCCACATGGGGGATGCCGATACCCTGCTCGGTGGCATTGACACCCACTACCCCGAGACAATCCGGCCAGCGCTTGAGGTCATCGGCAAGAAAGAAGGATTGGCAAGCGTTCACGGTCTCTATATGATGGTTTTCAAAAAAGGGGTCTATTTCCTGGCCGACACCACCGTTTCCATTGATCCGACCGCAGAAGAGCTCGCCGAAACGGCAATCCTGGCTGCAGAGAAGGCCCGCATGCTCGATATCGAACCGCGGGTCGCCATGCTCTCGTTTTCGAATTTCGGATCTGTCAATCATCCCCAATCCAAAAAAGTCAAGCGGGCTGTTGAGATTGTCAAGGAGCGCGCTCCCGAGCTGATTGTTGATGGTGAAATGCAGGCCGATACCGCCGTGGTGCCCGAACTCCTGGAAGGGTTCACTTTCTCGAAACTGGACGCCCCGGCAAACATCCTGGTCTTTCCCGACTTGAGCTCCGGCAATATCTGCTACAAACTGCTGCACCACCTGGGCGGCGCCGATGCAATCGGTCCGATCCTGATGGGTATGAACAAGCCGGTTCACGTCCTGCAGCGCGGGGACGATGTGGATGATATCGTCAACATGGCTGCCATTGCGGTGGTTGATGCACAGACGCCCTGAAGGGTAATACTGGCACAAAGCTTGAAAACATAACGCTCCTGAAAAGGCAAGCAGGTCAATCGTTCGCACGAAAACCTCTTGCCTTTTTCAGTTACAGGCAAGGTCTGGCGGGTTTTGCTGCACGGTGAACATCGGCCATTTCAGAAGCGGCGCGCGTTATTTGACCGGACTGGGATCCGTTTTTCAGCCATTTGCCGTAAATGTTTCGGGGTTTGAGCCAGTAATTACAAACAATTTCACCATATTATCTGCATGAATCATTTGACATGCGGGAACAATTGTTTTAGGTATTTGATTCAATGCAGTTCAACTGATATGCAGCTTATCCACAAGGGGGGCACAGATGTTCCTTCTACCAAAAGGCAACCCGCTTTTCGAGAACCTGGCAGCCACTAAGCTGAAATTGCCGGAGGTAATGACCAAGCTTAGTTCCGGCGGTTTTACCGGTTATGCCAGTTTCGTCTTCCAAAACTCAACGACGATCCTCGTGTTTGAATCTGGCAAGCTGATTAGCGTTCTGCTTGAGCAGACAAACGGTGCGCGCCAGAGCGGTTTTGAAGCAATTGCCAACCTTGCCGAACTGATGGTCACGTCCAGCAGTGGCGCCCTGAATGTCTACAAGCTCTCCAAAGATCTCACCATGTGTATCCATGCCCTTTTGCAGGGCGAAATTCTCTACAAGGCCCAGGAACTCAAGCTTATCGACATCAAGGCGTTGCTGGAGAAGATCAAGACCGATCAGTTGAACGGCTGTCTGCGAATCTATACTGAAGACCGTTCAGCAATGATTTTCTACAAAGCTGGGAATCCGCTCGGCTTTTTTCATGACGGGTCCCAGGATATTGAGACATCTTCAACCGAATCCCAAAAAATCGCCGGCATGCCGGGCGCCAAAATTGATTTGTACGCAACGCAAAGCGTCGAGGAATTGATGGGGCTTGACCTGCTTGAGGTCACCAATATTCAGAAAATATGGGAAACAGCCGTTGCCCGCCATCAGGCGGAAATCGAAAAACTGAGCAGGGAACGGGAGGAGCGGGACAAGAAAAGCACTGCCCTCAAGCTGATGGAGCTGGAAGAACAGGTCAAGGCGATTGTGACCGAATATGTCGGCAAGGTTGGCCGGGGTATTGTTGACAAGGAGATCGGTGACCGGGGGGGGAACGCCTGCCTGATTGACGAAGTGGGATCGGCTGCTTTCCTTGCTGGAATCGAACGTGCGGCAAAACTGCTGATCAGTTCCACGAATATCCGCCAGATGATGGAAAAGCTGAACCAGACCATCCTAATGGCCAAGACGGAAATCTGACAACTCTTTACTTCCCATTGGAGGGCATATGGAACAACTTTTCGAACTGTTCGCTCAAATTAACCCGATCGACCTGATCCAGCTTATATTCTGGGGATTAGCTGGTGCGGTCAGCTTTTATTTCAGTATCGGCAATGCCAGGGTCTGGACCAGTATCTCGATCGGTTTCTTCCTGATCTTTCTGAGCCAAGCCTATGCTATTAACCCATGGGTCCACTACTACAAATTGTCGGCTTTTCACTATATCATCGGTACTGTGGCGATCATGGTCATTACCCACGGATTCCTGGAATATTACGTTTTCTGCCGCACGTTTGAAATTTCCGGGAAAAAAATCGTCGTGTTTGTGAGCACCCTGTTGATCCTGATCGCTTCGGGAGTCTTTCTGATCGTCAACCCGACGCCCAGCCCCAACACCATCCGCAACATACGGATGATTGAAAATGCGATCTGGGTCTTTCTCTCGATCATGAACATTGAACTGATCCGCAAGGTCTACGTCGCAATCAAGGACTCGGCAATATCAAAGGGTTTCATCGCCTTTGGTGTCGTTTTTGTCTGCATCTTCCTCTGGAAGGGTTCGGAACTCTATCTGCAGATTTTCCAGTGGGACAAGGACTGGCAGGATATTATCGCCATCATGACAGAGGAAACCTCCGATATTGACCAGTACCCGATGCGCGTTATGATTTCCCAGACGGTCAATAAATATGCCGGGTTGCTTTCCGGTTTTTCGGTCGGCGGAACGTTCATTTATATTTACCGCCTGCTCAAATAGACTTTTCAGTGCAAAGGCGGGTTCTTACCTGTCCTGTGCATTTTTGATCGCTCATACGCCTTGATTCAAGGGGGTACCATGATTTTCATCAGACGCAGCGCCGCCGTTTTCCTTCTGTCCCTACTGGTGACAGCCCTTGTGGGTTGCGGTGAAAAAACTGTTGTGGTTGAGGGGACAAAACTGGAAGAATCCCAAAACTGCATTGACTGCCATTCTTCTCGACAATCATCAGTTACAGGCAAATTTATTACTGAAGAATGGAAACTATCCAAGCATAACACCTCCAATAAAGCTGGCTGTGCCGATTGCCACGAACCAGCTTCAGGGCATCCTATTAACTGCAACCGGTGTCACGGGCTGTTATCGGCAACAGCGCCTGGGTACGAGATTGGGGTGGTGCGGAACCCCGATAGTGACGGCAAATGCGCAAAGTGTCATAATAGCGTTGCAGGGTTCAGTTATGCAGTTTACGACAACATCACGACCACACCGCTCACCAGCCATTTTTCAACCCCTTTGTTAGCAGCATATACCAGCGGCAAATTCAAGGCCCGCTATGTGACAAAAGACTACGAAAAAAATTGCCGGGCCTGCCATAATCCCCACGATACCAGCTCAAAAATCGATATTCTCCGTCAGTGGGCCCGCAGCGGCAAAGGCAATCCATCGGCCTTGCCCTGGACCGACTATGACTTCAGAACCCGCGGCACAACCACCCCGGGCGCTTCGCCGGCGACGTCGTTCGGCACGGACTGTGTCCGCTGCCATACGGCAACAGGCCACATCGCCTATCTGGCAAGCAAAAGCATTGCCCCCTTCGGCGGCAGTTCAAAGGTCGAAGGCAAGGAGGTGCTCGCCTGCAATGTGTGCCATGACAACTACAGCTATTCCAGACGGCAGGTGCCGCAGGTAACCGCATATTACAACAAGTCTACCGTCAGCAAGATGCGCATAAGAATCACCAAAACCTATGCCGATGTGGGCGAATCCAACCTTTGCCTCAACTGTCATGTGGGCCGTGAAACCGGCCAGATCATCAAAGAGCTGGCACTGCCGGTGCTTACGGCCAACAAAGTGATGGCACCAACCGCTGCCTATGATTTCACGAATGCCTCGTTCGAAAACTCCCACTATCTGAC
>DCNF01000070.1:19975-21609 GCA_002322035.1 Geobacter sp. UBA1603 | reverse complement strand
GACCAGATCGGCGTTGCCAACTACAAGAATACCGGCACAAGTGGCCCCTGCATCACCTGCCACATGTCGCCTGCCCGCCATACCTTCCTGCCGGTTACGCGGGATGCCAACGGCAACGCCACCAGCCTGGTCAGCACCGCCTGTAACAACAGCCAGTGCCATAACGGCTCTATGAGCGCAGCTGAAATAGAGCATCAGAAAACCCTGTTTAATGCCGCCATGGATGCGCTGAAAGCGATCCTGCAGGAAAAACTGGCGATTTACTTCTACAACGCCAACCCGTACTTTTTTGCCTCGGCCTACGACACAGCCTACAAAGAGACCTATACCGGCGCCAGTGCCTGCTCAAAGAATCAGCCGGTTAAAAACTGGCAGACCGCGGGCACCAGTACCTTTACCCCTAAAATCACAGCAACATCAAAGTCCTGCATATCTGCCACAAATGCTTCCGGCATTTCCGGGAGCGGACCAAACAACATGGGAGCGGCCTTTAACTACAATATGCTCTATCATGATTTCGGTGCATTCACCCATAACCGCTACTACGCGAAGCGCCTGATTTACGATTCAATCAGCTGGCTCTACGATAACAACATCCGCGTAACGTCGAACCTTGCGGGGTATTACTCCGATGTGGAGGCGGCTATCCAGACCAACACGCTGTTGACGCAGGCTCAAAAGGACCTGGCCTGCGACTACCTCTTTTCGAGCACGTCGAAAACGTCTCCCTACACCTACGCGCAAAAGAATTCGCGCAACTGGAGGCCGGGCAGCAGTTCGACAAGTCCGGTCTATTAAGGCAACCAAATGACTATCGACAGAAGATATCTCTATACTGGAGGAGCCATGAAACTGTTTGTCTCATTATTCGCAAGCATGCTGCTGGTAATCATGTATGCAGCGAATGCTCTGGCTGTCCCCGCCTTCACCCGTGCCCACAAGGTGGAATGCACAACCTGCCATACGATCTACCCCGAGCTGAACGAATACGGAGAAGCGTTTCTGAAAAATTCGTACGTCTATTTCGGCAAGGTAAAGAAAGGGGAGAAGAAGGAAGCAGCGCTTCCGGCTCCCTCCCCCGCGGCGGCTCCCGCCCCGGCCGGTGCTCCGGATATTCAGGGTGAGGGCGATGCGGACAAACTTGCCAAATTACGGAGCGGCGCCATGGGGGCCGCGAGCGCTACTGCCGATTCCGGAGCGCCGGCCGCCTCTCCGGCACCGGCGGTGGCTTCATCATCAGCCGCTACTGCTCCAGAAAAAAACGAAGGGCTCGCGCTGGCGGCAATTCCGGAAACTTTGCCGATCTCGTTTACCGGTTCGATCAACTATGCCTATGACCGCAGCCAGGTCAACGAGCTTGATTTTGCCGCACGCTCACTGAAAATGCATGCGGCAGGCAACTTCAAGGAAACCATCGGCTTTTTTGGAACCTACGTCGCCTACAGCGAGCAGCCACCGGTTGGCACATACAACACCAGTACCACAGCCTCCAACAACAAGACAGACATCAACGAGTTTCTGCTTTCCTGGCGCCACATGTTCAATACGTCAGTCAATCTGCGCATCGGCCGGATGCAGCCAAAGCTTGGGCTCTGGAAAACCAACAATAAGCTCTCTGTTACCAATAACTACCT
>DCNF01000070.1:9976-19837 GCA_002322035.1 Geobacter sp. UBA1603 | reverse complement strand
CTCTTCCTGGCCGGTGGCATGGTCAACCGCAAGGGGCAGAATAGCAAGGAGGGCTACGGCCACGTTTCCCTGAAGCTGGGGGGAGCAGACTTTCTGGCCAATGAGCCGGATATTGACCTGAACAAGGAAGAGAGCATCCTTGACTTCCTGACGGTGACGCTCGGGACCTACGGTTATTATGGCAAGAACGGGACCGCTAATTCCAACGATCCGAAGAACACCTACTTCCGGGTCGGTGTTGATTCCGAGCTCCTCTACAAAATTTTCCGGTTGCGGATGCTGGGTAATTATGGCGAGGACGACAATGTCACCCCCTCAAAACTCAATTCATGGACCACGGTCATTTCAAAAGCGGGTACCGTTGAAGCGGAAGTCACGATTCTGCTGAACCTGATCGGCGCGGCGCGCTTTGAATACCTGCAGCAGGAAGGCTCATCATCCAACTTCACCAACACCTTCATCAGGCGCTATGTGGGCACCATGGCCTATGCGCCGCTTGAGAACTTCAAGCTGGCTCTTGAATATAAGTACTCAATGCCATCAAGAGGCAGCATTGACCGCGTTGGCACCCTCGGCGCCACGTTCAGTTTCTGATGATGCAGTAAGCTCTGGCAAAAGTCTGATATTCTGTTACTATCACTATGCTCATCTCGCTCCAAGGAGTTTTTATGAAGAGAATCATAACATTCGCTGCCGTTATTATTCTTGCTCTCGCAGCTACATCTGAAGCCCGTATCAAGGTTAAGGGGCGCGGCGCAACTATGAATTTCGACCCCGGCAGCATTCCGGCAAACTTCCAGGCATCCTTTGAAATGATGTCGAAAAAGTGCATCAAATGTCACACCATGGAGCGCACCGTGATTGCCATTCAGACCGGTCGCGCTCCGATTACCGGCCAGCCGTTCGACAAGCAGGCCGTGAAAGCCTATGGCATTAAAATGCTCCGCAAGCCGAATTCTGACATGAACAAACAGGAAATCCGCGAGATTGTCATACTGCTGAATTACCTGCTGGACGAGAATGCGCGCTGATCTCTGACCAGCTGATTCCGCTACGCGCTACGCATAACGGCCCGGACAGATACTGTCCGGGCCGTTGTCATTGGCGGGGCAGGGGAGCGCAGCTCAGCGCAGTGATATTCTCAAACCGTCGTCTTTTGATGCGATGTCATGGGCGGGGAACGATTCTTTCGAGGTGTCAAACACGATTCTCACATAGCCCGGGTATGAGCCGACACGGACCTGGGTCACTCCGTTTTTGTTGATGGTAACCGATTTCGCCTTCATTGCGCTCTTTGCCTCGGGGAGATCAATCACCAACCGTTCCGGCTTGGTAAGCCGCAGTGGTTTAAAGGTGCCTACCGGGCCTTTGGTCTTGATGTCAATATACCCGTCGCCGGCACTGACACCGATAACAACGGGCCGGATGGCCACCGGGGCAGATTCAGCCGGAACAACCGGTGCCAGGCGGGATGTTGAAGCAGGAGGAGTTGTAACCGCCGGAGTGTCCGGAGCAGGAGCAGGTGCAGTCGGAGTCGCCGCTTTTCCAGGTGCAGCCGGAGGCTCGTCGAGCCCGAGCGGATCATCCTCTTTTGGAGGAGCTGCCGCCGGTGTGGCGGGAGAGGGTGGCGTCACTTTTGCCGGTGTTTCAGGCGTGGGTGGCTCTGCCGGTGGCGCAGCCTCTTTTTTCTGCTCGGGCGCCGGGGCTGCTGCAGGCGCAGGCGGCGCTGGAGCACCGGTGCCGCCGAAGGAGACCACCAGCATTTTGCGGTCGGCAGCTGCCGTTACCCGTATATCTGACTGCTTGACCAGGTTAAAGACCAACCGGCTGACGACCAAGCCTGCAATCTGGGCTTTGTCGACGCTGATGCTGGCAATCGCCCCCTTGTTGACGACAATCAACGGTTCGACCTTTTCGGGGTCGGCATCAGCAATATCAACAACAGCCCGTGCTTCGCCCGGCAGCTTGTAATAGCTGTAGGTCATCGGAATGTCGGCGGTCACCTCGATTACCACGTCTGCCCCGTTTGCGACCGGCTTTACGTCAAGCAGTTCTGCAGCCAGTGTTGGAACTGCCGCCATTACGATCAGGAGAGTCGTGATCGTAAGGAATATCCGGTGTGCGCCATCATGTCTCATCGTTGTCCCCCTTGAGAATGGATGTTCTGCTTTGGGTATCTGTTCAGGCATGCTATGCTGTATCAGGTTCATATACCACAGTCAGTGCCCGATGTTCCATTGTTATCATTCATGCATTATTCAGACGATACGCCCATAACGACATACCGGCAGAATTCCGCCTCACGATCGGCAGCATTTCTGTACATTCTGCTCTCTGTCGCTCTCCATGGAGCCCTGTTCGGCCTGGTTCTGGCCGTGGTCGGTGCGCCCGCACGCAGTGTGCCGGGTGGTGCTGCAATCATGGTCGATACGCTGCTGCCGGCACTGGATGCCCCCCGACCGTCTCCGCTTACGGGACAGAAAGCGGTTCCTTCTCCTGCAGCTGTTACCGAGCAGGCAACCACAGCACCCCGGGCAGAGGAACAGCAGTCTGTTCAGGCCGATAATCCGGTATCGGATGTCATGTCAAGCCCGCTCGGGCTCGGCATGGCCTATGGTTATGTCCGAACGCTGGCGGACGGGGCAACCCTGCGGGATGATATCCGTCGCTACTATTTTGAACTGGTTAATGCGATCAATCGGGAGTGGTGGATCAGGGCGGCCAGTCTCAAGGAACCGATACGTCAGGACGGGATGGTCGAAATTTTTCTGTTGAGGGATGGCACCGTCATGTCACAGCGGATCCGGCAGAGTACCGGAAGCAGGGATTCGGACCGGGTGTTGCTGGAGGCGCTTGCCGCTGCCTCCCCGTTTCCGCCGCTGCCGGATCAGTACGAGGGGGCTGCATTTATGGCGCCGCTGCGGATCGCAGCCCCATCAGCCCTGTTCCGGATGGGTGGGCGCTGAGTCACTTCAGATCAAACCCCTTCAGATCTTCGTCGGAGAACTCAAGTTCGTCGTCTCCTGATACGGCATCCAGCCGTGAGCGGACATCACGGAAACCGGGGTTTGCAGAATCAATCTCGTTCAACAGTTCCGTGGCGCGATCCATGGCGCCGAGAGCCTGGCAGGTCAGTGCCAGCTCATATTTGACGATGCAGAGGTTTTCCGTATCAAGTCCCGGCTTCATAAGCCGGGTCAAAAGCGTTTCTGCCTTTTCCAGGTCACCACGCTCGCGGAGGCAGGCACCCTGCAGCGCCAGACATTCGACCATCCGCTCCGGATCGGTCGCGGCCTGGCGAAACTCGTTGAGCGCCTCGTCATGGAGCCCCATCTCCCGAAATGCAACGCCGAGGTCGTAATGTGACTGGGTGTCTGTCCCTTCCAGAGAGTTGCCGAAGCGAACACCGCGGGGCGAGGTTGTGATTGCCCCGAAAAGTTCATTGACCGATCCAAGCCAGTCCTGATCAATGTCCGGAAGTGCAGCCTCTGCCCCAAAATCGATCTCTCCGTCAATTTCGATCTCAATCTCAAGGTCATCCGCCATGGTTTCAGTATTATCGGCCGCGCCGGTGGAAATGCGGTCCATTTCTGCTTCTGTGACATCATACTGGCCTTGTCCCGTCAATGGCACATCGTCTTGATCAGCCTGGTTGTCTGGTTCAGCCGGGTCGGCCTCATCAACAGTGATCTCCGGGAGAGGAGTGCCGCTTTCCTCGGCTGCGACGGAGCGGAGTGACTTGATTTTAGGGGCAAGCAGGGCAGCCTCGTCCTGTTTTCCTGCCGCCTGAAAGGCCCGGCTCATGCCTTCGAGGATCGTGAGGTTGATCGGGTCACGCTCATCAAGAATCCGGTAAATCGCGATCAGTCTATCAGCGGCTCCGGCCGCGATAAAATCGGGCTCATACCGCTCCAGCAGAGAAAACGCATTCTTCAGATCTCCCTCTGATGCAGTAATTTCAAGAATATCGGCTTTGGGCGACAGATGGTCGGGGAAAAATTTGAGGTAGTGCTGGCAGGCGACTTTTACTTTTTGCGGCTGGTTAAGCCGTTTGTAAGCCTCGATGATCAGATCCCAGATTCTGGATTCGTTCGGGTTGCTGCGCAGCATCGACTGCAGACCCGATATGGCGTTTGCGGGATGCGCACCATGAACCTGTTCAGCAAGGACTTCCAGCATGAATTCCGATTTTTCGGGAAACAGCTGCTGGATCCGCGAATTCAGTTTTCCCGACCCGGCTGCGTCGCCGCGCTCCTGCAGCAGCGAAGCCAGTCGGCCGAACAGGGCATAGGACTCGTCTTTCTTGCCGGCTGAAAAATACTCTTCGGCCAGTTTAAGCTTGATGCCAACATTCTGCGGATCAACATTCTGCATCCGGTCAAGAATTTTGAGAGATTCCTCAAGAGCGGAATTTTTGCGGTAGTGGTCATACACCTGCTTATATTCGGCAATTGCATTGGCTATCAGGCCATGTTTTTCGTTCAGGTCTGCCAGTGCAAGCGTAATTGTAATATCGGCAGGGAAGAGCTTCTGTAGCTGCTTGTAGACAGCGATGGCCTTGAGGTAGAAGCCTTTGCTGGAATAGCTTCTGCCAATGGTTTCAAACTCCTTGCGGGCTTCCTCAAGGCGCCCGGCCTTGACCAGAATGTCGGCAAGCCGCTGCCGCTGGGTAACAGCCGAAGGGTCAATCGCAAGAAGCTGTTCGTAGGCTTTTACCGCCTTGTCAAGCTGACCCCGCAGGGCAAGCTTTTGCGCTTCTTCGATCAGTTTTTCTTTGGGTGAGGCCACAGGGTTCCTTTATGAACGGCTGCTTTTACAACCGGTGTATCCATAATTGGCGTGAATAAAAAATCTAAAGCAATGTCAGTACGGCTGTCAAGTATAATAAGGCTATTATACTGGGTTTTCTGCCGGTTTAAACACCCTGTTTTGATTTGACATGACCAGAGAAATGCCGTAGATTACGCTCTCCGTTCCGGTCGGTTGCCGCTGGCAGTGCTGCAGCGGACGCCGCTGAAAATTGCGGGGAGTTTCCTTGAATGCATTTCCTTCCTAAAGCAAACCCGCTCTATGAGCAGATCGCCGCTGACAAGGTCAATCTGCCCGACGTACTCGAAAAACTGGGCAATGGCGGATTCACCGGTTACCTCTGGCATACGGCGCCCGAATTCGAGGCCTGCTGCATTTATGCCAAGGGGCGGATGATCTGTGCCATGTCCAGCCGTGAAAACCATGACAAGACCGGTTTTGAAGCGATTTCACAGATTTTTGATACGGTCTGCCACGCTGGCGGTGAAATCAACGTCTATCGCATGACCCAGGATCTTGCCATGTGTGCCCATGCTCTGGTAGTCGGCACCCGCCTGATTGACGGTGATGAGGTCCGCCAGGTCGATATCAAGGGACTCCTGGCTCGTCTGAAAAATCAAAGCCTTAACGGCGTTGTGAATTTTTTTGCTCCTCCTCGATTTGCCATGATCTTTTATCGTGAGGGTATTCCGATCGGCTTCTATCACGATTCGACCCGCACGATCGAGACCTCCCCCGAAGAATCGCGCAAAGTTGCCGCGCTCCCCGGGGCGCGCGTTGAAGTCTGCTCGACCCGCAGTATTGATGAACTGATGCAGTATAATCTGCTGGAGATGGTTAACCTTTCCAAACTCTGGGAAGCGGCCCGCTCACGTCATGCAGTTTCCGGAGAAAGTCTCCGCGCCACACCGCCGGATACGGCGCCGGTGCACGATGCCGGTCGACTGGCCGAACTGTTTGACGATCTGATTGAAGTTGCCAGCGCCTACCTTTCCAAAGAAGGCCGGGGTATTGTCGAGAAAAGAATCAGGCAGCTGGGGGGGGCGTCGGCCCTGATCAATCCGGCAGCCGCCTCTTCGTTTCTTGATGGCGTTGCCGCTGATGCTGCCGCCGCTGACAGCCATGCCCGGATTGACGAGATGATCGACCTGATGAAATCGGAAATCGCCGGCCGGCTTGCAGTATAACCGTTAGACGCAAGCGGGCCTGATCACGGGGAACAATCGTGCACTACCAGCAGGTCCTCAGGGAATACCTTGAGCTGCACGGCTACTGGGTTCTTTTTATCGGCACCTTCCTGGAAGGCGAAGCGATCCTGATCATAGCCGGGTTTCTTGCGTTTCAGGGATACCTTTCGATCGGCGGCGTTATCCTGACGTCATGGGCCGGCTCCTTCCTTGGGGACCAATGCTACTTTTACCTCGGTCATTACAAAGGCAAAGCTCTGTTGCGCCGCTTTCACTCGATCGCAAAGAAATTCCGCGAGGCACTGCGCCTGATACAAAAGTACGGTATGTTTGTGGCCTTCATTTCCCGCTATACGTACGGCTTCCGGATAATACTGCCGGTCATTCTCGGCGTAACCGGACTGGACCCGGGCAGATTCCTCTGGATTAACCTGGTCAGTGCCTGCTCCTGGGCGATTGTTTTTTCACTGGGCGGGTATCTTTTCGGTAAAAGTGCAGCACTTTTTCTCGACGACGTGGGGCGCTACGAGCACTATCTGATGCTCGGCCTGGCCGGTTTGATCGCCGCGGCATGGCTGGCGCATCTCTACCATGTCTGGAAACTCAAACGGCCAGCCCGCATGCGGCTTACGCGGTTGCGTGCCCTGCACGCAGCACGGAACAGACCAGATGAACGATGATCATGGACATACCTGTATCGTGCTGGTGGAACCACAGTCCCCCGGCAATATCGGGATGGCCTGCCGAGCAATGAAAAACATGGGGCTTTCCAGTCTCCGCCTGGTCAAGGGGTGCGACCGCTTTCACCCCGAATCGCTTAAGTTCGCCGTATCGGCCAGGGATGTTCTGGAGTCCGCCCTTACGTTTCCCGATCTGGCCAGTGCCATCGCCGATTGCAGCCTGACCATCGGCACAACCCGACGTCACGGGAAATACCGTCAGGAGATACTCTCGCCAGGACAGGTCGCGGAGCAGATTCGCAGCGCTTCCGCCCCCGGCTGCCGGTCTGCGATCGTTTTCGGTCGTGAAGACAGCGGCCTTACCACCGAAGAACTGTCACTCTGCCGCTGGCATGCCACTATCCCGTCGGCCGAGAGTTATGGCTCTCTCAACCTGGCCCAGTCGGTATTGATATTCTGTTATGAGTTGGCATCATCCCGGGCTTGTCCGGGAGGTGGCCGCGAAGGTCAGCCGGCGCCCTCTGCCGAGATGGAGTCCTTTTTTTCCCAGTTGCACGCCTGCCTTGACAAAATCGGGTTCCTGAACGGCCAGAACCCTGGACATATCATGCGTTCATTGCGGAGAATTTTCTTCCGGTCCGATCTGGACAGCCGTGAGGTCTCAATTCTGCGGGGGATGCTGACCCAGATCGATTGGGCCACCAGTCGGTTTGACGGTCGGAAGAGCTCATGACGCCGACCGTTGTCGGTCTGGTTGCCGGCACCCTGACCAGCGTTGCGGCGATTCCCCAGGTTGTCAGGACCCTGCGGACCGGACAGGTTCGTGATATTTCGATCTGGCAGCCGCTTCTTCTAACAGTCGGTGTTGCACTCTGGATGGTTTACGGTATGCTTATCAGCGACCTTCCGCTGATGCTTGCCAACATTACGCCGCTGGTGTGCAACTCGCTGCTGGTCTTTCTGAAATTCAAATACCGCGATTGCCGCGATATTCCGTAATTGCACCATCACCTGCTTCGGCACACAAACACCACGGAGGAAAAAGACATGAAACAGCTGCTGAAAGGATTTCCGCTCTTCATTCTGCTGGCACTGCTGTCAGGCTGCGGCTACAACACCATGCAGGCCAATGAAGAGGCGGTGACTGCCGCCTGGGGCAATGTTGAATCGAGCTACCAGCGCAGGGCCGACCTGATCCCCAATCTGGTCGAAGTTGTCAAGGGATATGCGAAGCATGAGGCTGACACCCTGAAAGCGGTTACCGAAGCGCGGGCAAAGGTCGGATCGATCCAGGTAACAAAGGAGCTGCTCAATAACCCGGCTAATCTGAACAAGTTCCAGCAGGCCCAGGGCGAACTGTCCGGCGCGCTCTCCCGTTTGATGGTCGTGGCGGAGAAGTATCCCGACCTTAAGGCAAACCAGAACTTCATGGATCTCCAGAAACAGCTCGAGGGGACCGAAAACCGGATCAATGTTGCCCGGGAGCGCTACAACAAAGCTGTCCAGGTATTCAATACCAGCATCCGCACGTTCCCCAATTCGCTGACCAACTCGGTTCTGCTCCATCTGCAGCGCAAAGAGCCGTTCAAGGCGGAGGAAGGGGCGAAAGTAGCGCCCAAGGTAAAGTTTTAAGACCGGATAGAGAGGGGTTGCCATGACATTCATACGGGTGCTGATCAGTCTGGCGCTGCTGATAGTGCTGCCCCTTCCGCTGGCAGCACTCGACGCCCCCTCCCTGCAGGGGCGGGTTAACGACCAGGCGCGGCTCCTCTCACCGGCTGCGGCAGCCCGGATCGACCAGAAGCTGGCCGCTTTCGAGCGCGACAGCAGCAACCAGATTGCCGTGCTGACGATACCTTCACTCCAGGGTGACGATATCGACCAGTTTTCGATCCGGGTGGCCGAAGCGTGGAAGCTTGGCCAGAAGGGCAAGGATAATGGTGTCCTGCTGATTATTGCCCAGGCCGAGCGGAAGGTCAGGATCGAAGTCGGTATGGGGTTGCAGGGGGTTCTGCCCGATATTTCGGCAAGTAAAATAATCCGTGAGATCATGCGTCCCCATCTCAAGTCGGGAAATTTTGACCAGGCGGTTGATTCTGCCACCGACGCGATCATTGCCGCCACCAAGGGAGAATTCAAGGCATCTCCCCAGGATGCCAAAAAACGCCACAAGAAGGCGTCTTCAAGCATACCGGGATCGTTTATCGTGCTGCTTGCCGCTGTGGCGGTCGCTGCAGTTGCTGCCGGTTTTCTGTCCCGATATCTCGCCGGAGCGGCCGGAGCGGTCGGACTGCCGCTTGCCGCCGCATTCAGTTTCAGCGGCATGAGCCTTATGACGCTGGCGCTGATCGGGGTTGGCGGTCTTGTTGCCGGCATACTCTTGAGCATGCTGGTTTCAGCCATTATGAGCGGTGGCGGCGGGGGCGGTTTCTATGGCGGCGGATGGGGGGGCGGCTATTACGGCGGCGGGTCGTCCGGCGGAGACAGCGAGGGATTTTCGGGAGGCGGCGGAGATTTTGACGGGGGAGGCTCATCGGATGATTATTGAGTTGGCTCCATTAGTTTCCACTCAATCCTGTTTACAATTTTTCCGCACATGATATTATCCACCACACGCCTGATCCGTTGATCTGTTATACGGTGAGATGCGTAAAACCTGAAATTTTTTAGGGGGGCAGGATGCTTTTCCGGCTGACGTTCATGGCCTTGGTCTGCAGTATGGTCTGTCTGTGGGCGGGCGGGGTATCCGCTGCTCCGCGCACAGCAATCAGTGAACGCCTGCTGATTATCCATGCCGTGCCGACCAAGAAAAGCCCTGCCAGCGAGCAGACATCTCTTACAGCAGCCTATGACGGCATTGTTGAACATCTGACCGACAAGGGGTACCGGGTGGTTGATAAGGCCGCCGCCGAACAGTGTTCCCTCCAGATCGCGGCAACCCATGAGATTGACCCGCAGCTCAACAAGGCCGCTTCCTTTGGCCTGACTTTTTTCGCCGAATATACCATTTTCTTTAAAACATCCACGATCATCAAGGACACGGAATCCGGCAAAGGGGCACTGGTCAAGGTTAGCGCCAAAGTGATCGACACCACATCGTCCCAGGTGATCACCTCAAAAATTGCCGATGCCTCGTCGGCCGGCCTGAGCGTGGAAGACGCGACTGAAAAAGCTGCCCGGTCCGC
>DCNF01000070.1:8991-9930 GCA_002322035.1 Geobacter sp. UBA1603 | reverse complement strand
CCGCCGGAAAGAAGCTGGCCAGCATTCTGGCCGGCAGCATGAACGCTTACTACCAGCAGGCCGGCAAAGCTAAAATCTACACGATCGTGATCGAGTCCCCCGATGGGGAGACCAACATGCTGTCACTGCTGTCCCAGCTTGAGCAGAACACGTCCGTCTCATCCGCCCGCGAAACAGAATCCGGCGGGGGCAAATCAACGTTTGAAATCTGCTATAAGGGCAAACGGGACGAACTGGACCGTGATCTGCTCAAGGCTACCGAGAAACTCGGCTGGCGGCTCTCGAAAATCCGGTCGGAAGGTAATCGCAGTACCTGGAAACTTCGCAACTAACCAAGGAGGGGAGTATGAAAAGAATTCTGTTTGCAGTCTGTGCGTTCGTGCTGCTTGGAGCAGGCATTGCTCTGGCCAACGTGGAGGCAACCGGAGAAGGGCCAAGCAAGGAGCAGGCCCTGGTGACCGCCATGCGTCGCGCCGTGGAGCAGGGGGTGGGAACCTACCTCAAATCCAGCACCACCGTGGTCGACTCCGCCCTGGTTGACGACAAGATTCTTTCCCACAGCAAAGGCTACGTCACCAGTTACAAGATTATCAAAGAGTCAAAAACAGACGATGGTTTTTCGGTAACCATTTCCGCCAAGGTTGACAACAAGACCATCAAGGATGATATCGATGCCCTGACGATCCTGCGCAAAAGCGTTGGCAACCCCCGGATCCTGGTGGCCTACAGCAAGAAGGGCGAGGGAGCCAAAGAACTCAAGAACAAGGATTTTGTCGAGGAGATTTACAACGGCATCGTCGAAAGCCTGACCGATAAGCAATTCCGGGTCGTTGACAAGTCGTCGGCCGAGAAGTTTGCCCAGCAGATGGCCGCCACCCATGAAATCGACGTTGATCTTAACCAGGCTGCCGCCTTCGGGCTCAAATACAACGCCGAATA
>DCNF01000070.1:5875-8896 GCA_002322035.1 Geobacter sp. UBA1603 | reverse complement strand
TCAAACTGCGGGTCAAAACCCAACTGATTGACAACACCCGTTCCCAGGTGGTGACCAGCAAAGTCGTTGAAACAACCAGCAATGGCCAGACCCTGGAGAATGCCCTTGAGAAGGCCGCCCGTGACGGCGGCAAGAAAATCGTTGCCCCGATGATTGAGATCGTCCAGAAAAACTGGATGGATCAGCAGCAGAACGGCTCGCTGTACACAATCGTGATCGACGGTGTGGACGACCCGGAAGAGATCGCCAAATTCACCGGAATGTTCGAAAAGTTTCCGTTGGTCAACGATGCCAAGGAGGTGGAGTCGGGCGGCGGCAAAACAACCTTCGAAGCCACCTACAAGGGCAAGCGCGACCAGCTTGACCGGGACGTGCTCCGTGCTGCCAAAGAGCTGAACTGGACCATGAAGAAGGTGCGCGCCGAAGGCGCACGCAGCACCTGGAAAAAGCAATAACACACAACGGGATCCGTGGTGAGAGCGGCAGCAGAGGCCGCAACCCGCTGACGGACAAGGAGGCAACCCCATGCAGAGACTTCTGATACTGACGATCTTGAGCATTTTTACCCTGGTGAGTGTTGCGGCTGCTGACGTGTTCAAGGGCACCGGCCGCGGCAAAAGCGAAGAGGCTGCTGTTCAGGCGGCCGTAACAAATGCCCTGGAGCAGGCGGTCAAGTCGATGATCGATGACGCCAGCTATAAAAAGTACAAAACCAAAATCGCCGGGGCACTCAAAGGCAAGAACAAGAAACTGGTCACCAATTTCCAGCAGGATGGCGAACCGGAGTTCACCGGCGCCAATTATGAGTCGACCGTTTCCGCAGCCGTCAACATGAAGGCGCTTGAAGCTGAATTGAGCGGTCTGGGTGTGCTTCAGGAGGCAATGGGCAACCCACGGATCATGATCCTCTACAACCCCAAGCTTCCCCAGGGGGGCACCCTCGGCATGACCCGGCATGACCTTGAGGCGTTCTTCGACAATTCATACGGTTCGATGGTCGATGTCTTTGTCGAGCGAGGCTTCGAAGTCATCGACAAAAAATCGTCTGAGTCGTTTGCCATGCAGGTGGCCGACACCCATGAAATCGACGTTGACGTCAATAAGGCGGCCGCTTACGGCCTCAAGTACAATGCCGACCTGATCGTCTACTACCAGACTGTCGGCATTGGCAAGGAAGGCTACACCGGCGGCGGTGCCAAAATGTTCCTGCGGGCACAGCTGATCAATCCGACTACCTCGCGGATCATCTCCAGTAAGGATGTGGAGTCGGAAAAGTTCGGCGGGTCCCTGCAGGAGGCTCTGTACAGGGCCGCCAAGGATGTCGGTGGCAAGATATCAAATGTCATGATCGAATCGATCAAAAAGAACTGGAAGCGCGAGAAAGCCGGCGGTGGAACCTTCATCATTGTGCTTGACGGCATTGAGGATGCCGAGGAAGCGGTGGCGTTCCGCAACAAACTCAAGAGCTACCCGGATATGGACAATACCCGTGACCGGGAGTCGGGCGGCGGCAAGACCACCTACGAAATCAAGTTCGGCGGGTCCGCTGACGACGTCAAGTCAGCCGTGCTCAAGGCCGCCAAGGAGTTGGGGTGGAAACTGAAGCTGATCCGCTCCGAAGGAAGCCGCAGCACCTGGAAGCGGCAGTAAGCCTGGACCATTCTTATCAAGGAGAGATGCCCCATGAAACGCCTTATTTTTCTTCTGATCGCCTGCGCCGTGCTGATCGTGCCGATGATTGCAGCGGCCGAGACCCGCACCTACACCGAGATTGTAACCGTCAAGATCGAGGATGATGAGTATACAGCCCTGAACAAAGCCAAGGAGCGGGCCCGCGAGCAGGCCCTGCGCAGCTATCTGAACGACGTGTACAAGGATAGGGCCGCAACGCTCAACCTGACCGGCGACGACTCCTACATCAAGGATATGGAAGTCCTTGAAAGCAATGTCAGCGGAATGTTCGGCAAGGAGTTAAAGGCAAAAATTCGTGTCACCATCAACGAAGAAGAGGTCAGGGCCTATCTCAAGCGCCAGGGCGCTGTAACCGGCAAGAATGAGGAGCGGCGGATTTTTGTCATTCTGATCCCGGGCAAGATGGATACCGGAGATGCTCCGGCGATTCTTGACAATGTCAGGGCAGAGGTGCGCAAGAATCTGACGGCGGCCGAGTACACGGTCATTGACTCTGAAGATCAGGTGAAACGCCTGGAGTCGCTGACCGAAGAAGCTGACTACAGCAAGCTGGTTGGCCAGCTGGACGGGCTGGGCGAGTGGGTGGTCATGGGAAAAGTCGATATCGACATCACCCAGGATGGCAGCATGAAGTCATACCATGCCCTGATGACCGGCAAGACGGTCAGCGTCACCAGCCGGGATCTGATGTGGGAAGGCAACATCGACGGACTGGCGCGGGTGAAAGCCAGTGAGTCGCCGAAGGCAGCGCTGCGCATGGCGGCCATCAACGGCGGCAAGAAGTTTGCCGATGAGGTCCTGAAAGCGCTCAACACCAAAACGCTGACCCAGGAACGCCGCGGCTCACGTTTTGAAGTTATCTTCCCGACCTCGGGCAACTACCGCATGGAACAGAAGATCCTCAAGCTGCTCAAGGACGATATCAAGGGGCTCAAGAACGTCAGCCAGAAAAATCGCGGCAAGGGAGACATGACGGTCGATCTGTATTACGTCGGCAAGATCAGCGACCTGGTCGATCTGCTGCTGGCCAATCTGGACAAGGATCCCCAGTTGAAGAACCTGAACCCGGAAATTGACGGCAATAAGGTCATTTTCAAGAAATAGTCTGTAACCATCTCATTGCATGGAGGGGATATGAACATTTTCAGGAAGTTGTCACTGCTGGCTGTCTCCGGGCTGGCCCTGTTCCAGCTTAATGGATGCGCTACCATTACGGCTGGCGGCGAATGTGCAGCCGAGATCTACAATCCGACCATCAGTGCCGCCCTGGATTCCTTTGAATCGGCCGCTCTGGCGATCAAGCTCTCGAACCGGGTGCTGCTTAAATCT
>DCNF01000070.1:1545-5821 GCA_002322035.1 Geobacter sp. UBA1603 | reverse complement strand
GCCGGCCAGTCTTTATGGTGCTCCTTCCGGAGCGGCCATGGTTCGTGGCGCTTTCTCGATGATCGGCACACTGGCCGGTGTGCCCGGGGCTGCTATTGAAATTGATCCGGAAACCGGTTTCCCCCGGCCGGCCAGCCCCCTTTACATTTTTCTGAAAGATCGTGAAAAAATGCTGAACAAAGAGGTTTGCGCCGAAGACGTCGTCTATTTCAAGAGCAACGCGAGCGAAATATCCTGTCCGCTTGGCAGCCGGAAAAAGCCGACGACCTTTGACGAAAACGTCTACCGCAATGTGCTGATGGCTTACGGTGTCGTGACCGGCAACAAAGAGGAGATGCTCAAGGTCGAATCGGAAGTCAGGGAGATGGAGAATGGATTTGGCCGGTGCGATGCCTGGGCGCACAAATCCAAAGAAGGTGACGTCAAGGAAACCTTCTGTAAGGATCCGGCGTTAAAGGACGACGTATTGAAAGCAAGCCTGGTCAAGGGCAAGAAGGAAGATATCGAGAGCCAGAAAAAGGCGTACCAGCCACTGGCAAACAAAGTCTACAGCGTGTCGGTGGCCGGTGCGGATTTCACGGTTGCTGCCAGTACCAAAATTATCTGCGCCATCGCCGTGGCGATCAGAGCTGTTCCCAATATCAAGAACGAAATAAAAGGATGGAAGGGTGCCGTTAACATTGCTCTGCTCCCCTCCCGCATCAAAAATGTTGTCAGTGCTTTCGGTATCTACCGCGACAACCTTGGTCTCCAGATAACCGCTTACAAGACCATGTACAACCAGATCAAAGGCCTTGGCTATGAGATAAAAGAGGAGGAGCCGAAGACCAAAGAGGCACTGCAGCGCATTGAGGCGGCCGAGCCGGTCGTTACCGCTCTGCTGCCAAAGATTGACCAGCTGCTTGCCGGCCATGATGTCGAATTTACCGCCCAGGATCTCCGCAATATCGACATGGTTGCAAAGCTGTACCCGACTGATGGCGATCCCGCAGTATCGGTGCGGGTTGCTGCTGTGCAGGACTAATAACATCCCGGAGGGTTGTACATGAATTGCCTGAAACTGATCTGCTGCGCCGGCCTTTGCATGCTTTTCTTTGGCTGTGCCGCAGCGCCGGATGTCGTGTATGTCAAGGAGGCCCAGCAGGTAACTACCCAGGCCCTTGAGCCGGTCATGCTTGAATCGGCAGACCTGGAAGGGGATATCAGGGGGAAATTCAACCGTTTCCTCCCGCCTGACGCGTCAGAAAATCTGATGAAGGTCATTCAGGCCGAAATTGCCACCACCAAGCGTTTCACCAAGGTGCTGCTCAATTCGTCCGAGGGTGATACCTACATCGTCCAGCCCAGAATTGACGATATCAAGGACTCGATCGTCAAAATTCCGACGGATCCGACCCGCAATCTGCATACGGTGCGGGCCAAGGTCCGGCTCGATGTGCTCTTCATTAATCAGAAAAACCAGAAGGAGCTTGTGAAATCGTTTTCCGATGACCGCAAGATGGATACCAAGTTTTCCGTCAAGGCTCCCCTGACAGCCGACCAGAAACAGGAATCCTATCAGCGGGTCCTCACTACGGCTTTCCGTGCGGCAGCTGACCAGCTCGGCAATGGCTTTAATCCGAGTTACGAAATGGGTACCGTCTCGAAAGTAAATGGCAGAACGCTGCATATTCAGATCAACACCAGCAAGATCCTCAAGATGCCCAAAAAACAGCAGGCCGTTGAGGTTGTCGATGATGACAACAAGGTGTTGGCTTCGGTTGCCGAGCTGGTAATCAACGACGGCACGATCAGTGGCAAGTATTATGAAAAAGGTGGGGCTTCGATCAAAGAGGGGCAAAAAGTCCGGGCCAAGGTTAACGGCCTGGTTGATTGACGCTTCTTACTCTTGCATGCAGCACCGGGAAACGGGAAGGCTTCTGGCCTTCCCGTTTTTTTTGTGGTGGCAGGCGGCACGGGAGGCCCAAGGAAGCAGTCCCGCCCTAGGTCTGGTCAGCGGTGCAGTTTCAGCATGCCGGATATGGCGCCGCTTGCAAAGGCGACCAGCCAGCAACTGTAGATGGAGAGGCTTACCCGGTGGAAAACTCTGTTGATCGCCTCCGCCCTGCCCATCAGGGAAGCGGCCAGCGCCAGCAGGAAGTGGAAGGCCATCCCCCCCAGGGAAGCCACGCCGGTTAAGGTGTGCCACAACGGCGGCTTGCCGAACTGTGCAACAACATGGTTCATCTCGCGGGTGCCGAGGAAGTCGGCCATCAGGCCGATGCCGAAGATGATCAGGTGCTTTCTGTGCAGTCCTTCCTTCCGGCCGCTGAAAACCGCCCAGGTGTAAAACAGCAGCGCCAGGTTCATCCAGATCACGCCGCGCATCAGCATGGTCGCCCCCCGCAGACCGGACATCCCTGGATCCGCAGCGGTTGTTCCAGGCGGCACTCCTCCAGCAGCCCCTTGTCTGCAAAGATCGCCGCCGCCGGGCCGTCAGCCGCAACCCTGCCGTCTTTCAGTACGATGACCCGCTGGCAGACGTCATACACCATGTCAAGATCATGGCTGGTGATGATCCGGGTGTGCTGGAACTCGCGGATCAGCCCGATCAGTTGGCGCCGGGCGTGGGGGTCGAGGCCGCTGGTCGGTTCGTCCATCACCAGGATGTCGGGTGACATGGCCAGCACTGCGGCAATGGCGGCCCGCTTCTTCTCACCCCCCGACAGGTTGTAGGGCGGTTTGTCAGCCAGGTGGATGGCATCAACCTGCCGCAGGGCATCCATGACGCAGCGCTCCAGCTCTGGCCCGCTGAAACCCAGATTGCGGGGTCCGAAAGCCACATCTTCACGAACAATCGGCATGAAGAGCTGGTCATCGGGGTTCTGGAATACCAGGCCGACCGTGCGGCGGATATGGCCCAGAGTGGCTGTTGTAACCGGTGTGTGGCCAATCCGGACCGAGCCTGACGATGGCAGCAGGACGCCGTTCAGGTGGAGCAGCAGGGTTGATTTGCCGGCGCCGTTGGCGCCGATAATCGCAACCGATTCGCCATGGGTAATGGTGAAAGAGACACCATCCAGAGCCCGGGTGCCGTCCGGGTAGACGTGAACAAGCTGATCGGCCTCGACCAGATGATGGCTCATGAAAACACCGCCTTTACCGCTGGCCCGATCAGGCCGGGCAGATGTGTCATACGAAGAACCGCGAATATGAGTATCCAGCCCGCCATGAAGGCGAGGTCGACGGCAGCGAGCCGTGCGTGATCCCCGGATTCAGGCATGGCGCCAGCATAGCCGCGGGACAGCATGGCAGTGTATATCCGCTCCGCCCGTTGCCAGGTGCGCAGCAGCAGATGTCCGATCAACGCTGCGGCACTGGCAATGCTGCGATCCCTGCTGCCGAAGGAACGCAGTTCGCGGGCCCGTGCGGCGCGGCCGGCTTCTTCGCCAAGGACGAACAGGTAGCGGTGCATGAACAGCAGTTGCTGGCAGAAAATACGAGGGACACCCATGCGGCCGAGGGCTGCGGTCATGGCAGTCATTCCGGTCGTGCCCACCAGGATAAAAGCCGCAGCGATGGTCAATGTCCCCCGGATAACGATCGAAAACATCGAAACCCAGCCGCCCGATACCGGTATCTGTCCAAACTGCAGCAGAGTTTCCCTGTCAATCAGTGGGTTGCACAGTCCGACCAGGACGACGAACGGCAGAACGGCAAGGACCTTTCTTGCCAGATAGGCTGCCGGCAGACCGGCTGTTGTAGTGAGGCAGATCGGAAAGATGCTGAACGGGAGTATGACCGCAATGTCGTATTTCGGGTAGGAAACAACGCAGATGATGAAGATCAGGGTGACGACAGTCTTAGCCCGCGCATCGAGCCGATGGACCGGCGAGTTCTGGCGGGCGAGCGTGTCGAGCTGCCGAAGGTCAAGAATGGTCGTCGCGAGAGATGGCATTGATGTCCCGGTATGTCAGGAAATATGAGGATGTAGGTGAGGACTGAACGCTCAGTTTTCCTGGGGGGCAGAGCGCTTCCTCACGATGAAACCGATTGCCAGGGAAAGAACAAGAGCCAGCAGTCCGCCGACAACTCCTGCAATGCTTGTCCCCAACATGCTGTTATCAAAAGGAGATTCGTGTACCGGTTTTGTTGATCCCGTTTTTTTGAAGGTGTAATCAGGCAGTAATGCCATGGTTTCCTGAAGAGCCGCCAACGCACGGTGAATCCCACTCTTTCCGGTTTCAAGTTCTTGCATGCCGTTAGCTTTTTGTATCGACCATTCCAGGCCATCCGG
>DCNF01000070.1:0-1504 GCA_002322035.1 Geobacter sp. UBA1603 | reverse complement strand
TCCGAGGCGAGCCGGGATGCAAGGCCGCCTATAACCAGGGACAATGCCAGAAAGGCAATCACGGTGGTGCATACCGGGAATGTCCCGGTCGATGGCGCGTTGTGATGGCCCTGTAGGATTTCCGGGCGGGCGTTACGGACAAACGAGACAACCATTGCCGTGACGATACCCTCCACAATGCCGATAGGGAGATGGATCGGCTGCATCAGCAGGGCAAAGGTAGAGAACGGCAGTGATGTGATGCCCGAAGCAAGGGTTTCCAGGACGACAGAGAACGCGCCCAACTGCAGCCCGGAAATGCTGGCAACAATGGCGCCGATGGTTATTGTTGCGGGTGTGGGCTGGCTACCGGCGATCTTCCTGTAGATCAGCGGATAAGCGATAAAGGCGGGGAAAAATCCAAGATTGAATATGTTGCAGCCGAGCGCCAAAAGACCGCCGTCGGCAAAGAACAGCGCCTGGACAACGAGTACGGATGCTATGGTCAGAAACGCCGCATACGGTCCTAAAAGTATTGAGAGCAGTAGTCCGCCACCCAGGTGGCCGCTGGATCCGGTAAGTGGTATGGTGAAGTTCACCATCTGGGCGGAGAAGACGAAGGCACCCAGGACCCCCATCAGTGGAACCTTCCAGTCGTCAGCTTCCCTGCGTATCTTCTGTGAACTGTAAGCGATGATGCTGCCAGAAACCGCCCAGAGGGCCGCACCGACCGGAGGAGAAAGCAGCGCGTCAGCCATATGCATAGATGAAGCTCCTTTGTTCTGCTGAAGCCTGTTTAGAATGTGAGGGTAAGGCCGAAGGTCCCGGTGATGTCATCAGCAGCATCGTTGAGCCCAAACTTGATACCGGTGCTTATGTCAACATTCTTGTTAATGGTGTAGATGATTCCTGCCAGGGCGAAAGCCGGCAGCTTGTCATTGCCCCGTTCTTGGTTGGAGTTGACTCCAAAGTCTGTGGCCAGTTTCAGGCGCTCTTTGAAAAGCTCATAGGTGGCGGCCAGAGAAAAGTTCCAGATGCTGTTTTTGCTGGCAGCGCTTACTTCAGGGCTGTGGTAAGAAATGTAAGTGTAGCCGGCGTTGAGATGCAGCGCGATCGGTTCCAGTTCTCTGGTGCAGACCACAGCCATGCCGGAGGCCACGTTGTAATTGTCTTTATTGCCGACTGCAGTGGAAAGCGTAAATGAGGGTTTGACGGCGACGCTGAAGCCATCATGTTCGTAGCCCCGCCATTTCATGGCGATTGAGTAGTCAGTCGAACCGGCATTGTGGTATGTTGTTCCAGCGATGTCAGTGCTGCCCCATGGTCTGGTAATGCCGAGGTTCAGATCGATTGTGTCGGTAGCGCCATAGCCGATGGTGGTGGCAACTTGTGCGATATGTGTTGTTGCCGAAGTACCTGCTGCCGTGCTTTTGTCGGAGCCGATATCGCAGTTCAGCTCAATCTGGACGGTGCCCCTGCCGATGGTGCCGGCATCATCGCTTATCAACGGATGGGCGGCACGAGC
>DCNF01000100.1:5201-6144 GCA_002322035.1 Geobacter sp. UBA1603 | reverse complement strand
CGCTGCTCACTCAAGCCGCAAAGGGCGCAGGGAAGGCAGAATGAACCCGGTTTTCAGATTGTTGTTCAGATAATCATATTTCACCAGCCTCTTTCAAAATACTTTCCTTAAACTTTGCGTGTAGTCTGAAACCACTTGATTCAAGTTCATCAAGAGTCTTACCAAGTGAAACCAGAAGCCCTTCATTATACGCCCGCAGAAGAAGTCCAATAGTTCCAGTGATTGGAAGATGATACAGTCTGGCTTTTTCGCGTGCGTCTGAATCATCCAGCAAAAGAAGTGTCGCTTTGCGTTCCAAAGCTAATGCGATTGCTTCTGCTTCACCATGATCAAGTTCGTGGCGAAGAAGCGTGACAATACGATCATTGATCTTGACGACCTGAATCCAGTCAGCATCAAGGATGCTTTCTATTTCGGGGCGTTTTTCACCGGGAGAAGTACATTCTTTCCATACCATTTGCGGCACGATAATTTTACCGAAGAATAACTGTAATAGGTCAAGTCTCCCTATTTTGGCTAGATGGATTATCGGTGTTGAGTTACTTATGACGATTTGCATAAGCTCTATCTTCTTTCAGTTCGGCTTCGTTATAATGCCGCTCAATACCGCGTTCTGCCAAGCCTTCAAGAAACTTCCATTTATCAATTTTAGCAAATTTCCTAGCGGTTCCCATAGAAGTAATACCTCGGGAGTACAGTGCAAAAGCCACCTCCTTCAGTAATTCCTGCTTCAATTCACTTCGAGGTAATTTAACTGATTCAAGTACGTCATCAGGAATTGAAATCGATAGAGACATTGTTCACGTCCTCCTTTGATCGTTAGGATTCCAGAAGCCCCGGGCCCAATCTTGTGTGAACTTTGAAACAGGCGTCAATAACCGCTTCTGCAAGTTTATTTACGTCATTCACGGTTGTTCTCTCCGCGTACTCCGCGTCTCCGCGT
>DCNF01000100.1:4893-5086 GCA_002322035.1 Geobacter sp. UBA1603 | reverse complement strand
GGGAGGGCAGAGTCACAATACCGATTTTTAAGGAGTTCCGGGGACCCAGGAGTTCCGGGGACCATATTTAACTGCCATTCCCGGATCGTTCAGCCAGACAAAATGTCCTTAAGAGCAGGAATCAATAGTGATCGGCATCAGCAAAAAATCAGTGATAAACCGGTACTGTTCATTTTTAACCAGTTCCAGCACC
>DCNF01000100.1:978-4672 GCA_002322035.1 Geobacter sp. UBA1603 | reverse complement strand
GCGACAAGAATCTGAATTGCGTGCAGCACTCCATTTTGCTCAAGCCGTGATAGCGTTCCACCTGCAAGAAGCGTTGTACGAGCTTCGTCAAGCAGTGATGTTTGCTCTTGAGCAATGAATGAGGTTTCCGCCTGATACAGATCAAGCCGCATAGGTTTCATCCCAGTAGTATTCTTCAAGCTCCCGCCATGTCCGCTGCAGGAAACGATGCCACGCAAGCGTATCTCCGCCTTTTATGACAACTCCTTCATCTGCAATAACCGCGCGCATGGCTAAACGAGCAGTGGGAAGATCAATCAAATCGACTAACTGTTCTGATACCGCCAGATGTTCAGCTATTCTTTTTCGCAGGGTTTCGGTTGCGTCAAGCTGTTCAAGAAAGCCTAATGTCCGATCCCACTGTATTGCGACGTCCCAATCGCTGTCAGAGCCAGCAGCTCCGGTTGTGCGACTACCAATAAGAATAGCCAGTTCAAGGCCTGAAATATCCTCAAACATGGTACGCAGAGATTCAATGAGAAGTGATGTATTTTTTTCAGGCATACATAATTTCCTTAAGAACAGGGACATCAATCTTTGACTCATGATCGGCCGAGAAGGTTTTTCCAGCGATCTTTTTCAACGTCTGACATTTTTCCGTAATTCTCCAGAAACAGTGCAAGCACACAGGATCCGAGCAACGATATGAACAGTGATGCCGTGACAATTTTTCTGCGGACCGGCTTGCTTTTGCGCTCCGGTACGATCGCATTCTGGATCACCTGGATGGTGGATACGTTATTTTCCGAGTTCAGTCGGGCCATTTCATATTGTTTTGTGAGCATTTCGTAGACCGCTTCGGCGGTCTTGAAACGGCGCATCAGGTGCAGGTACTCCTGCCCTCGCTCTGGTACGTTTTCGAAGCCGGGTATGACGCCGACCCCTGATTTTTCGTGCTTGGCGATCTGGCTGCGCAGGCTGGCAATCGACTGGCGCAGGTTTTTGACCTCCTGGCTTGTCTCGGAGTAGGTGCGCAGGGCGGTGTTAAGCTGGATTTCCTGCATGGTCAGCTGGGCGGTCAGTTGGGTCATGGCGCTCATTGTTGCGCCGGCCTGTGCCTGGGCATCGACCAGTTTGTACCTGGTCTGGAATGTTTTCAACGCATTTTCTGATTCGACCAGTTCCTTTTTGGCGCCGGTGATCCGCTCTTCAAGAAAGGCGCGACTGTTGCCGGCTCCGGTCATGTTCATCTTGGAGGTCAGTTTCTTGAGCTCTTCCACAAAGGCGTTGGCCATGTCGGCCGAGCGTTTGGGGTCTTTGTCGTCCACGGCGATGGTGATGATGCCCTCTTTGCCGGTGGTGATGACGACATTTTTATTCAGTTCTTTGTAAATATCCTGCCGGAACTTCTTATTGTACACCTCTTTGAGCTTGAAGCGCTCGATGATCGGGTCGCGCAGGCTTTCGATCTTGAGCATCTCGGAGTAGAGTTTGGCGCTTTTTGATTCGCCAACGAGCGAATCGCCGCCGATGGCCGCCAGGGCGCCCTGCATCATGGCGGCCGAAAGCAGGCCGGACTGCTGCTGCGGCGGGAGCAGTTTGGCCTTGGCATTGTAGATGTTGGGCATCAGAAAGGTAATCAGGGCAGAAATGGCGGTTGTACCGATAGTAATGTCGAGGATCAGCTTGCGCCGTTTGAGGATGATGGCGATATAGTCGAGAAAATCCGGGGTGTTGGCTGCAGGTCCCGGAGGGCACGGGGCGAGGTTCGGTGAGTGAGCATCGGGGTTGTTCATGTATATGTAATCTCCGTCAGTTAGTAATCAGCGGGTTCGTATCTCTCGCCCGTTCGCTGCTCTACCGTAATCCCAGCAGTACCGTGCCGGCGGTGATGGCCAGCTGGCTCATGATGGTGGTGATGTCCTTGACGGTGCGCATCCAGGGGGTGCGCTCAAAGCGTTGCGGAACAACGATGGTATCGCCCGATTCGAGCTCCTCGCCCATGAACCCGCCCCCCAGGAGCGCGGTAAGGGAGGAGTACTGCTGGCGGCTGAAGACCGAGCCGTCGACGCGGACCACATAGATCTCTGAAGTTTCGCTGTCTGCGGTCGTTCCCCCGGCGCTTTCCAGGTAGTCCGCAACGGTCCGGCCGTCCAGGGCGGCGAAATTGGTGGGATTGACGACCCGGCCCAGTACGGATACGGTGTTGGTGCGCTGGGGTATTTCCAGGGTGTCACCGGCGATTGCCTCAAAATCATAGGGGGAGCCGGCAAAGGCATCGAGCTGGTTGAGTTGAATGACAACCCGCCCTTCGGCTTTGGCAGCCTTCAGGTAGTGGAGATTGCCTTTCACCCCTTCCATGACGGCCCGGGCCGATTCGAGCTCTTCTTTTGTCGAGGCGGTGCTGGCAAGCTCCGTTGTCCGCCGGGCAAGCTCCTGCTCCGATTGGGCGATGAATTCGTCGATCCGTTTCTGCTGGAGCTCGCGGACCGGAGTCCTGGTGAATTTTGCCGCCTTGAGATAGGCGCGGTCCGTAAACCCGCCGGCACGCCTGATCACCGAGCTGAGCCGCTCGCCCTTGTAGATAGGGTAGGTGCCGGGAAAGCGGAATTCACCTTTAAGGGTGATATGGCGCTCGGTTTCTTCGGACCAGTTGGGGATTCTGCGGACAAGCAGTTCGTCAAACGGCTCGAGAAGTATGTTGTGGGCAGGGCTGCCCTTCATGGCTTCTTCGAGGTTGATCACGATCGGTGCGCTGGTGACGGTTGCCGCTGTTTTCTGGATCCGGTTGATTTCGGCATCTTTCAGGTAGGCGGTCCGTTTCGGGTAGCCGGCTCCGGTCAGCAGGTCAAGCACCCGCATGTTGTTCATCAACCGGTATTCCCCCGGCTTCTGCACCTCGCCGGAGATGCGGACCGTGGGCATTTCCTCCAGCTCCCAGCGCGAAAAGATGCGGACCTGATCGAATTCCTGGAGTTCCCTGTCTTCAGTGGTGTCGCCCTTGATGGCCTGCCCCGGCCTGAACTGCAGTTTCTCGGGGTGAAGGTCGGGCGGGTACAGGCGTACGATCTCGCCGACGTTCATGTTGGTTTCCGGCAGAATGTTATCCGGCGGAAGCAGTGCGCTGAGGCGCATGCCGGGCTTCAGGGCATAGTCGCCCGGGCGGCGTACGTGTCCCTCCAGGCGGGCGTATCCCCGCAGCCGGCCGTCGATGGGCAGTATTCGGAGCAGGTCCATATCCTGTACGGCGACTCCGGCGGTTATGTCATCAAGCGGTTTTCCTGTTGTCTGGGGGGCCAGGTTGATGTCGACCACGGTTTTTCTGTCGTGGGCCTCAACCCGGAACATCTACAGCCGCTGCAGGTAGCCGGTGGGCATGATGCCGTCTGCCAGGGCAAGGACGTCCTTGAGGCTCTTTTCGGTTTTCAGTTCGTAGATGGCCGGGCGCCGGACGTTGCCGCCAAGGCCGACCACCGGGCCGATGCTCGGGACAAAGATGGTGTCGCCAGGCTGCAGGCGGATGTCGCGGCTCTTGTCTCCTTTCAAAAAGAAGTCATAGAGGTCAACGGTCTCGACAATGCGTCCGTCACGCTTGACAGAAACGGACCGCAGGCTTCCGTTGCGCGTCGGGCCACCGGCGGCCGAAAGTGCATTCAAGAGGGTGGAGAGCGACGAGATGGTGTAATCGCCCGGTGCGGTTATTTCGCCAACCAGC
>DCNF01000100.1:0-935 GCA_002322035.1 Geobacter sp. UBA1603 | reverse complement strand
ATAGACTTTGATCATGCGCAGCCGGCCCATGGTGACGCTGAGCTGGAAATCGCGGAATACTTTCAGGATCTGCCCGTTCAGCAGTTTCGGCAGTTGGCCAAAGGGAACCCCGGCCACCTTGATTGTGCCGACTTTCGGCAGGATTATCTCGCCGCTGCGGTTGACTTCCAGTTCGTAGGTGCCCTCGACGCTCCCCCAGAGTGTCAGGGCGATCCGGTCGCCGGCACCGAGTATGTAGTCCGGCCCGACCGGGATGTCGGTCAGGGCTGAAAATCCTGGCGAATCGGGGCGGAAGTAGCTGTAGCCGAACTGGCGGAGCGGTTTGGCCGAGGTTTCATGGGGGGCGGTCTTCGCTGAACCTTTGCTGGCCTCCAGCATGGCCCGCTCAATGGCGGAAAGCTCCTGTGTGGCCGGTTCGATGGGTTTTAGGCCGGGTTGATGCGGTGCGGCGGCTGAATCGGACACCGATGGTTGTGAAGCAGGCAGGGCCAGGGATGCTTTTGGGCTGTTCGGGCGTACCGCCGGCAGTGTATACCCCAAAGACGCCGGGGCAAACGATGGCGATGGCCCGCTGGGGAGCAGCTTCTGGGGGGCGGTGAGCTGCTCGCTGCCTGGGCATGGGGGAGGGTCGCCCGGCATGGTGGCCGATGACGGCAGCGGATTGTTTTGCGCTGGCAGCCCCAAGCCGGCTGGCGTTTCAGCGCAGAACGTATTTGATACGCTGGCGAGAGCCAGCCCGATTAGTGTAACGGCAGTCAGCTTCAGAATCCGGATCATGGTCGCTGTTTCTCCCCACATGGAGCGTAATTGCATTGATTTCATTTTTTAAATTTAAATTTATACTATGTTAACAGAAAGTTATCAATACGAATGTTGATCGTCTGCGTAACGGTGGATTTTGAGTTTTGCTCAGGCAATGTTGGTATTGAAAATTG
>DCNF01000048.1:26502-30255 GCA_002322035.1 Geobacter sp. UBA1603 | reverse complement strand
TCGCCCGCGAGACCGTCAAGGCCATGCGCAAGAACGTGCTGGCCAAGTGTTACGGCGGCGATATTACCCGCAAGAAGAAACTGCTGGAAAAGCAGAAGGAAGGCAAGAAACGGATGAAAAACGTCGGCAACGTGGAGCTTCCCCAGGAGGCGTTCCTGGCCATTCTGAAGGTTGACGACAAGTAAAGGAACCGTTCATGGAAGACTACAAGAACCTTGCCGGTCAGGTGCCCGAAACCGGTGACCCCGATCCGGTGGTGAAGAAAAAACATATCGTCCGGGAGTACGCCGAGTCGATCATCATCGCCGTGCTGCTGGCGCTGGCAATTCGGACCTTTGTCGTGCAGGCCTTCAAGATTCCCTCCGGTTCCATGGAGGACACCCTGGCCATCGGTGATCATCTGCTGGTCAACAAGTTCATTTATGGCACCAAAATTCCCTTCAGCGACTCCCGCGTCATCAAGTTGCGCGACCCGAAGCGGGGCGACGTGATCGTCTTCGAGTACCCCGAAGACCCGAGTAAGGATTTCATCAAGCGGATCGTCGGGGTGCCGGGTGATGTGGTCGAAGGGAAGGACAAGAAGCTCTACGTCAACGGGAAGCTCTACGAGAATCCCCATGAGGTTCACAAGGAAAAGGAGATTATTCCCAAGGAGATGAACCCCCGCGACACATTCGGGCCGGTAACGGTGCCGCCGGATTCGTATTTTGTAATGGGGGACAATCGCGACCGCTCCTACGACAGCCGTTTCTGGAAGTTCGTCAAACGGGGGCAGATCAAAGGGTTGGCCTTTATTAAATACTGGTCCTGGGACCGGGAGAAGTTCCGGCCCCGTTTCGGGAATATCGGAAGACTGATAGACTAATCAATCGGAGGATTGTTATGGATACACTCGGAAATTGGAAACGTTCACATTACTGCGGTCATCTGAATGCCGGAAACATTGGCCAGGAGGTCATTCTGATGGGGTGGGCCCTGCGCCGCCGCGATCATGGAGGGCTTATTTTCATTGACCTTCGTGACCGGGAGGGGATCGCCCAGATCGTCTTTGACCCGGAGGTGAACAAAGCCGCCCATGAAGTTGCCGAGACCGTCCGCAGCGAGTTCGTGCTGGCTGTCAGAGGGATGGTCATCCCCCGGCCTGCCGGAACCGTCAACTCCACCATGAAAACCGGCGAGGTGGAAATTCAGGTGCTGGAGTGCAAGCTGCTCAACCGCTCCAAGCCGCTCCCATTCATGCTGGATGAGTACAGCGACGTCAACGAGAACATCCGCCTCAAGTACCGCTATCTTGACCTGCGCCGCCCCCAGTTGCAGTACAACCTGATACTGCGGCACCAGGTAGCCCAGGTGACCCGTACGTATCTTTCCGACAATGGTTTCATCGAGCTGGAGACCCCTTTCCTGACCAAGTCGACACCAGAAGGGGCCCGCGACTTTCTGGTGCCGTCCCGCATCAACCAGGGGCAGTTCTATGCTCTGCCGCAGTCGCCGCAGATCTTCAAACAGATCCTGATGATCTCCGGATTTGACCGCTATTTCCAGGTGGTGCGCTGCTTCCGTGACGAAGACCTGCGCGCCGACCGTCAGCCCGAGTTCACTCAGATTGACTGCGAGATGTCGTTCATCGATCGTGAGGATATCATCACCGTCATGGAGGGGCTGATTGCCCGCATCTTCAGGGAGGCCAAAGGGGTTGACGTCCAGTTGCCGGTGGAGCGGATCACCTACCAGGAGGCCATTAGGCGTTTTGGTGTCGACAACCCGGACATGCGTTTCGGCATGGAACTGGTTGAATTAACTGACATCGTCAAAGGCTCCGGCTTCAAGGTCTTCGCCGATGTCGCTTCCAAAGGTGGCATCATCAAGGGGCTCAACGCTACGGGGTGTGCAAAACTCTCCCGTAAGGAAATCGACGACCTGACCTCCTTTGTCGCCATCTACGGCGCAAAAGGACTGGCCTACGTCAAGGTTGAAAACGGCGAGTGGCATTCTCCCATCGCCAAGTTCTTCACGCCGGAAGAAATCGCATCCATGAACAGCGCCTTCGGCGCCCAGGAGGGAGACCTGCTCCTCTTCGTGGCCGACAAGCCGAAGGTGGTCAACGACTCCCTCGGCAAACTGCGCAACCACCTGGCCGGAATCCTTGGACTGACTGACAAGGAGGTCTTCCGGTTTGTCTGGGTAACCGATTTTCCGCTCCTGGAGTGGGATGAGGATGAAAAACGATGGTGTGCGGTCCATCATCCCTTCACCGCCCCCATGGATGAGGATCTCGAGTATGTCGAGTCTGATCCGGGCCGCTGCCGCGCCAAAGCCTACGACCTGGTGCTGAACGGCAACGAGATCGGCGGCGGTTCGATCAGGATCCACCAGGAGCAGGTCCAGTCGCTGATGTTCAAGATGCTCGGGCTTTCAGTGGAAGATGCTCGTGCCAAGTTCGGTTTCCTGCTCGACGCCCTTGAGTTCGGCACACCACCCCATGGCGGCATCGCCTTTGGTATGGACCGGCTGGTAATGCTGCTCACCGGAAGCGACTCCATCCGCGATGTCATCGCTTTTCCCAAAACCCAGAAGGGGACCTGTATGATGTCAGAGGCTCCATCGCTGGTGGAGAATAAGCAGCTGCGCGAGTTGGGTATCCGGCTGGCGGAGAAGGTGTCCTGACTCGGACGTGGCCAGTCGCTTTTTACTCATACTGGTTCTGATGGTAAATCTGATGGCGGGGTGCACGTCAGCGAGCCCTACATGGCGTGCCAAGGCGTCCGCACTCGCCGGTGATCTTACCCGTAAAGGGGCGCCCCAGTATTTTCCCCAGGAGTTCAGAAGCTTTCAGGATGCATTTGAGCACGGAGAGGCTATTTTCCATGTGCATGATGACGACAAGGCCGCAGATGAACATTATCTTTTTGCTATCCAGAAGGGTGAGTTGATTGTTGCCTCTCTTCAGCGGCTGCATGAACAGAAGCGAGAAGAGGAGCGTCGCAGAGCTGCTGAATTGAGTGCCCAGGCGGAAGAGGAGCGCCTGATGCGCGAAGCTGCCGAGGCGGAGTTGCGGCTCCGTGAGCAGGAGCGGCGCAGAATATCCGAAGAATCAGCCCGGATCGCCACCCCCCAGCAGAAGGCCCCCAGGGAGCATCATCCGGTTCAACTGCCTTCAACTTATACCGTCCGACGAGGCGAAACGCTTCCTCAAATAGCCGGAAGAGCAGAAATTTACAATAATTCATCGCTGTGGCCGTTGATCTATCGGGCCAATCGGGATCAGATCCGTGACCCGAAACGTCTCTGGCCCGGTCAGGTGCTTTCCATCCCCCGCAATTAACGTCATTCCGCAGATCGCTGATCAGCTGTTTCTGGATTTATCCAACCCGCCGGCTTGCAAATGTTTTTTCTTGACAGCCAACAGGGTTTTGTATACTGTATACAAAATTTTTATTACCGTCAAAAATTGTAGCCCAAACAATACTTTAGCTTAAAATTTCGCCCCTGCTTGTAGCGGGGGCCGGTACGGTTTTCACGCTTGTTTTTCTGCCTCTGGCACGGCTGACATACCAATCGATAGGAGAGAACATGGCACACAAGATTATCTGGACTGAAATCGATGAAGCTCCCGCATTGGCAACCTACTCCCTGCTTCCGATCGTGCAGGCATTCACCAAAGGCACCGGAGTTGAAGTTGAGACCCGAGACATCTCCGTTTCCGGTCGTATTATCGCAAATTTTGCCGAATACCTGACCCCGGAGCAGCGA
>DCNF01000048.1:25794-26441 GCA_002322035.1 Geobacter sp. UBA1603 | reverse complement strand
ATCCCTGACTTCCTGGCCCAGTTGGGCGAGCTCTCCCTGACTCCTGAGGCGAATATCATCAAGCTCCCGAACATCAGTGCTTCGGTGCCACAGCTGAAAGAGGCTATTGCCGAGCTGCAGGCCAAAGGGTACAAGATCCCCGACTACCCTGAAGTCCCGCAGAATGACGAAGAGAAGGCGATTGCCGAAAAATACGCCAAGGTGCTCGGCAGCGCTGTCAATCCGGTTCTGCGTGAGGGCAACTCTGACCGCCGCGCGCCAATCTCGGTCAAGAATTTCTCCAAGAAAAATCCCCACAAGCTTGGCGCCTACAGTGCCGACAGCATCTCCGAAGTTTCCCACATGACCTGTGGTGATTTTTACGCCAACGAGCAGTCGATTACTGCCTGTGAAGGCGGCGAGTTCAAAATTGAATTTACCGGCAAGGACGGCAGCGTCAAGGTGCTGAAAGACAAGCTCAAGGGCGAGCCGGGTGAGGTCATATCCTCGTCGTTTATTAGCAAGAAGGCCCTGCGCGCTTTCTACGCCGAGCAGATTGAAGTTGCCAAGAAAAAGGGACAGCTCCTGTCGCTTCATCTGAAAGCCACCATGATGAAGGTTTCCGACCCGATCATGTTTGGCCACGCCGTCGAGGTTTTCTACGCCGA
>DCNF01000048.1:15885-25671 GCA_002322035.1 Geobacter sp. UBA1603 | reverse complement strand
GCTGACAAGAAAGCCGAGATTGAAGCAGACATCAAAGCTGTCTACGCCAAGCGTCCGGCTCTGGCCATGGTCGATTCCGATAAGGGTATTACAAACCTGCACGTTCCCAACGACATCATCGTCGACGCCTCCATGCCGGTCGTGATTCGTGATTCCGGCAAGATGTGGAACGCCGAAGGCAAACTGCAGGACACCAACGCCATGATTCCGGACCGCTGCTACGCTACCATGTACAAAGAAATTCTTCAGGACTGCCAGAAGAACGGTGCTCTGGATCCGGCTACCATGGGCTCGGTGCCCAACGTTGGCCTCATGGCCCAGAAGGCCGAGGAGTACGGCTCCCACCCGACCACCTTCGAAATCGCCGCCGACGGTGTGGTAAAGGTCGTTGCTGCCGACGGTACCCTGCTTTCCTGCCACGAAGTTGAGGCCGGTGACATCTGGCGCCTCTACCGTGTCAAGGACCTGCCGATCCAGGACTGGATCAAACTGGCGGTCCGCCGCGCCCGCGCAACAGGTGCCCCGGCTGTCTTCTGGCTCGACAGCAACCGCGCCCATGATGCCGAACTGATCGGTAAGGTTGTTAAGTACATCAAAGATCATGATATTGAAGGCCTGACCATCAAGGTCATGGCTCCGGTGCAGGCAATGCGTTACTCGCTCAAACGGATCCGCAAGGGTCTTGACACCATCTCCGTTACCGGCAACGTTCTGCGTGACTACCTGACCGACCTTTTCCCGATCCTCGAGCTTGGCACCAGCGCCAAGATGCTCTCCGTCGTTCCTCTCTTGAATGGCGGCGGCCTGTTTGAGACCGGCGCGGGCGGTTCCGCTCCGAAACATGTCCAGCAGTTTGTTAAGGAAGGGTACCTGCGTTGGGATTCGCTGGGTGAGTTCTCGGCCCTGTCCGCTTCTCTGGAACACCTCGGTACCCAGTTCAAAAATGACAAGGCACTGGTGCTGGCCGAGACCCTCGATCAGGCGATCGCTAAGTTTCTCGACAACAATAAATCACCGGCCCGCAAGGTCGGCCAGATCGATAACCGCGGCAGCCACTTCTATCTGGCGCTTTACTGGGCAGATGCACTGGCCGCCCAGAGCAAGGACGCCGATCTGAAGGCGAAGTTCACCACGATTGCCGCTGACCTTGCCGCCAACGAAGCCACGATCAATGCAGAGCTGTTGGCGGCCCAGGGTAAGCCGGTCGATATGGGCGGTTACTACCGTCCGGATCCGGCCAAGACTTCTCAGGCCATGTGCCCCAGCGCTACGCTGAATGCCATCATCAAAGCTATTTAAATAAAAGAAGCACGGGACTGATGGTCCGGCGGTGGGGTGACCCGCCGCCGGACACCGTTATATCAACCATGTAAAGGAGAAGAAAAATGGCACGTAAAAAGATTTCCCTGATTGGTGGTGGTCAGATCGGTGGCGTACTGGCGCAGCTTTGCGCCCTGCGCGAATTGGGTGATGTTGTCCTGTTCGACATCGTTGAGGGGCTGCCCCAGGGCAAATGCCTCGACATCGCCGAGGCATCACCGGTCGACGGTTTCGATGTCTGCCTGAAAGGCACCAATGACTACGCCGACATCGCCGGTTCTGATGTTGTTATCGTGACGGCCGGTCTGCCGCGCAAACCGGGCATGAGCCGTGATGACCTGATCGAAGTCAACTCCAAGATCATGACGTCGGTTGCCGAGGGCATCAAAGCCCACGCACCGAATTCGATCGTTATCGTTATTTCCAATCCGCTCGACGCAATGGTTACTCTGTGCCAGAAGATTACCGGCTTTCCCTACAGCCGCGTCATCGGCCAGGCTGGCGTCCTCGACTCGGCCCGTTTTGCCGCATTCATCGCCTGGGAGCTGGGCGTATCCGTCAAGGACGTCACCGCAGTAACCCTGGGTGGCCATGGCGACGACATGGTACCGCTGGTCCGCTACACCGCAGTATGTGGCGTTCCCGCCATGGAACTCCTCGAGCGCAAGTACAAGGACAAGGCCAAGGCCAAGGAAGTCATGGACGCCATGGTCAAGCGCACCCGTGGTGCCGGCGGCGAAGTTGTCGCCCTGCTGAAGACCGGTTCCGCTTTCTACTCACCGGCCTCCTCCGCCATCGCCATGGCCGAGTCGATTCTGAAAGACCAGAAGCGTGTCCTCCCGACATGCGCATTCCTGCAAGGTGAGTTCGGCGTCAACGGTTTCTACGTCGGCGTCCCCTGCGTCCTCGGTGAGAAGGGTGTTGAGCAGATCCTCGAACTGTCCCTGAACGAAGAAGAGCAGGCCATGATGGATAAGTCGGTTGCTGCCGTGAAGGAACTGGTCGCGACCCTTAAGTAAGCAGTAAACGGTAACGAAGCACCAGCAAAAGAAGGGCGGGGGGCTCCCGCCCTTCTTTTGCCGCATATAGGTGCCGTAATTTTACACTTTTCAATACGGAAAAGGAGTCTTTCCAGATGGAGAAAACATTGCCAAAAATCGAGATTATCGAGAAGTACTGCAAGGGCTGCCACATCTGCGTGGAGTTCTGCCCCAAGCAGGTGCTTGAGATGAAGGGCTTCGTCGTCGCTGTCAAGAACCTGGAAGCCTGTATCAAGTGCATGCAGTGCGAGCTGCGCTGCCCTGATTTCGCAATCAAAGTTTCAGCCGAATAATTCTACGGGAGGAAAGAACTGTGTCCAAAAAAGTAGCGTTTCTTCAGGGTAACGAAGCTGCGGCACTCGGCGGCATCTATGCCGGCTGCAATTTCTTCGGCGGCTACCCGATCACCCCTTCAACCGAAGTTGCCGAGGTGATGTCCGTCGAGCTGCCCAAGGTGGGCGGCAAATTCATCCAGATGGAAGACGAGATCGGCGCCATGGCAGCCATCCTGGGGGCATCCCTGGCCGGTTCCAAGGTCATGACCTCCACTTCCGGCCCCGGCCTTTCCCTCAAGCAGGAACTGATCGGTTACGGCTGCATCGCCGAGATCCCCTGCGTCGTCTATAACGTCATGCGCGGCGGCCCGTCCACCGGTATGCCGACCGGCCCGAGCCAGTCCGACGTCATGTGCGCCAAATGGGGCACCCACGGTGATCACCCGGCCATCTGTCTTACCCCGGCCTCCGTCCAGGAGACCTATGAAGAGGTCATCCGCGCCTTCAACCTGTCTGAAAAATACCGTACGCCGGTCATGGTCATGCCAGACGAGATCGTGGCCCATATGCGCGAGCGGATCGTTTTCCCCGAGCCGGGCGAGATCGAAGTCATCCCGCGCAAGACTCCGACCGTCGAGCCTGCCCAGTACAAGCCGTATGATACCAGCTACGGCGATGTGCCGCCGCTGGCCGCCTTCGGTTCTGGCTACAAGTTCCATGTGACCGGCCTCAACAAGCTGCCGGACGGTTTCCCGACTACCAAGGCCGAGTACGTTCAGGCCGAGGAGGAGCGCCAGGTTCGCAAGGTTGACGCTAATGCCGACGACATCATCCAGTTCGAGGAGTATATGCTGGATGATGCTGAAATCGCGGTTGTTGCCTATGGTTCCACCTCGCGTTCGGCCCGCTATGCCGTCAACATCGCCCGCGAGCAGGGAATCAAGGCTGGCATGTTCCGCATCAAGACCTTCTGGCCCTTCCCGGACAAGCAGATCAAGGCGCTTGCCCAGAAGGTCAAGGGTTTCATCGTTCCGGAAATGAACCTCGGCATGTGCTCCATTGAAGTCGAGCGCTGTGCCCAGGGCAAAGCCGTAATACTCGGCATCAACCGTGTAGACGGCGAGCCGGTAAATCCCGACCAGATCCTCGAGAAGATGAAGGAGGTTAAGTAACCATGGCATTTGATTATGATAAATGGATCCGTCCCGGCAAGCTGCCCCACATCTGGTGCCCCGGCTGCGGACACGGTATTGTTATGAAAGGGCTGATCCGCGCCCTTGATTCGCTCCAGCTTAAGAAAGAGAACACCGCCATCGTCTCCGGCATCGGCTGCGCATCCCGTCTGCCGGGCTACATGGACTGCTGCACCCTGCACACCGCCCACGGCCGCGCCGCTGCCTTTGCAACCGGCGTTAAAATGGCCAAGCCGGAGATGAACGTGATCCTGGTCGGCGGGGACGGCGACGGTACCGCCATCGGCGGCAACCACTTCATCCACGCCTGCCGTCGTAACATTGATATGACCTACATCATCATGAACAACTACATCTACGGCATGACCGGCGGCCAGTTTTCCCCGGCCACCCCGACCGGTCACAAGGCATCGACCACACCCTACGGCAACCCGGACCCGGCTTTTGACATTGCCAAGCTTGCCATCGGCGCCGGTGCCACCTTCGTTGCCCGTGGCACCGCGTACCATGCCGCCCAGCTTGACAAGCTGATTGCCGAGGCGATCCAGCATAAGGGCTTCTCGGTGGTTGAAATTCTGGATGACTGCCCGACCACCTACGGCCGCCGCAATAAGTACAAGTCGGTTGTTGAGATGATGAATCGTCTGAAAGAAGTCGCCGTGCCGGTCAAGGCCGCCGAGAAAATGACGGCAGAGCAACTGCAGGGCAAGGTCCTCACCGGTGTCCTCTACAAAGAGGAACGCGCCGAGTATACAGCCGAGTACGCCAAGGTCATCGAGCGTGCCCAGGCCGCCAAGTAATCACTACAGGAAAAAGGAGCGATAAAGATGTCACGTTATGAACTCAGATTTTCCGGTGCCGGCGGACAGGGTCTGATCACCGCCGGTATCATCATGGCCAAGGCTGCCTCGATTTATGAGGGAAAGCAGTCTGTCCAGTCCCAGAGCTACGGCCCGGAGGCCCGCGGTGGTGCTTCCAAGTCGGAGGTTATTATCTCTGATGGTCCGATCGATTACCCGAAAGTCACCAAGTGCGATGCACTGCTGGCAATGACCCAGGAGGCCTGCAACAAGTACAGTGACGACCTGAAAGAAGGCGGCGTGCTGCTGTATGATTCCGATCTGGTAACCAAACTGCCGGAAGGTAATTTCAAGAGAGTCGGTTTCAATATCATAAATACTGCCAAGAACGATGTGGGCCGTGAGATCGTTGCCAATATCGTTGCCCTTGGTGCAATGGTGGCGCTGACCGGTCAGGTGAGTCGGGAAAACGCAGAGAAGGCGGTCCTCTCCAGCGTACCGGAAGCGTTCCTTGAGTTGAACAAGAAGGCATTTAGCATGGGGTATGAAAAAGCCGAGGCAGCAGCCAAAGGCTGATTCATAACTGCACTCTGTTGCAACCAAACGCCCGGAGAAACCTCTCCGGGCGTTTTTTTGAATCATACTTGATCAGGTTTTTTCGGATTATCTTGAGAATTGTTCTGCAATCGTGTATATGACTGCCTGCTGATTCAGCCGAAACACGAGAGAGGAAACTCTGCGCATGCTGCTGGAAATTAATCCGGAGCATCCCCAGCCACGCAGGATTGAACGGCTTGTCCGTTGTCTTGCTGATGGCGGCATTATTGCCTACCCAACCGATACCACCTATGGAATCGGTTGTTCTATTTTCAACAAAAAAGGAATCGAACGTATCTATATCATGAAGCAGCGGGAACGCCGGAAGCCGTTCTCGTTTATTTGTTCTACCATATCCGAAGTAGCCCGCTACGCTCGGGTAGACAACGCTGCTTTCAAGCTTCTCAAGCGGTATCTCCCCGGGCCCTATACGTTTGTGCTCGAGGCAACCCGCGAAGTTCCTGATCTCTTACTGACCCGTCAGAAGACGGTTGGCATCCGTATACCTGACAACCGGATCTGCCTTGATCTGGTTTCGGCGCTCGGTAATCCGGTTATCACGACCAGTGCAAATCTGTCCGGTGAAGAACCGGTCGGAGATCCTCTGGTAATTGAAGAAACCTTCGGCCATAGCCTTGACTTTGTGATTGACGGAGGGTTGCTTGCAACTGATGTCAGTTCTGTTGTCTCCCTTGTTGGCAGCCGGCCGGAAGTGCTGCGATCAGGTATGGGAGATGTGTCGTGGTGTGTTTGATGGCGGGATTGGGAGGGCTGCCCGATGCGTAGGCGAACCATCCGCAACGGCATGAGATTGGTGCTGGCGGCGCTGGCTCTGATCATTCTGGCCAGCTTTTTTCATGAACCATTGGCAGGCATGTTGTCATTATCTCCGGTGGGCGAATTCAGACTGTATCGCTCTGGAATATTCTGGGCTGCAGCCCTTGGTGGTTATGGTGTCGTTCTGGCTGCTTTCGGGCTGATACTTCCTGCTGACAGGCGGGATCAGCAGGTGCGGATTCTTCCGTCGCTGCTGATGGTTGCAACTGCAATTTCACTGTTTTTCTATCTGCTTGCGGTATCAATGGATCCGGCTCCGCCGCGCCAGGAAAGGCTTCGGCCCGGCGAAACGGTCACAATCTGAATTTTACCGTTAACGTAGTGGGGAATTTTAAAACTATATACTTGACTTTATTGGGGTGGTAAAGCTATTGTGATTACTAACTCTAGGCTATGACACATGGGAGGGCACTATGTCAGACACGACCGCTTCGATTGAAACCTTACTGTTGCACGCCGGACAGACACCTGACCCGGCGACCAATTCCCGGGCTGTTCCGATTTATCAGACCTCCTCATATGTGTTCAACAGTTCGGAGCACGCAGCCAACCTGTTCGGACTCAAGGAGTTCGGCAATATCTACACCCGGATCATGAATCCGACAACTGATGTACTTGAAAAGCGTCTTGCCGCTCTGGATGGCGGTGTCGGGGCGCTTGCCGTAGCGTCAGGCCAGGCGGCGATTACCTATGCGGTTCTCAATATTACCCAGGCCGGTCAGAATATCGTTTCAACGAACTACCTGTACGGCGGGACCTACAATCTTTTTCATTACACACTTCCCAGGCTGGGGATTACCGTCAAGTTCGTTGATACCTCAAATCCGGAAAATGTCCGTAACGCCATCGACCAGAATACACGTCTGGTCTATACGGAATCTGTCGGTAACCCGAAAAATAATGTTGATGATTTTGAAGCGATTGCAGCCATTGCCCATCAGGCGGGAATTCCTTTTGTGGTTGACAATACGGTGACAACCCCCTACCTGTTCAAGCCACTTGAGCATGGTGCCGATATCGTTGTCTACTCTCTTACGAAGTTCATCGGCGGTCATGGGACCAGTATTGGCGGGGCAGTCGTCGATGGCGGCTCTTTTCCCTGGGACAATGGGCGGTTTCCCGAGTTCACCGAACCGGATCCTTCCTACCATGGCCTCAAATACTGGGATGCGCTCGGCTCCCTTTCCTATATCCTCAAAATGCGTGTGACCCTTCTGCGTGACACCGGGGCCTGCCTGTCACCGTTTAATGCATTTCAGTTCCTTCAGGGGCTTGAAACGCTGCACGTCCGTATGTCACGGCATGTTGAGAACGCTCGCAAGGTTGCCGCCTGGCTCCAGGGAAATCCACTGGTTTCCTGGGTTAATTATCCTGGTCTTGCCAGCCACGCCGATCATGCCCGCGCCGAAAGATATCTGCCGAAAGGAGAGGGGGCAATTATCGGCTTTGGTATCAAGGGAGGCATAGAGGCTGGCAAAAAATTTATCAATAGTGTTAAGCTTCTTTCACATCTGGCAAACATAGGAGATGCGAAATCACTGGTGATACATCCTGCATCAACTACTCACCAGCAGCTGACGGAGCAGGAACAGCAGGCCACCGGCGTGACGGCCGATTTCATACGGCTTTCCGTCGGGCTGGAGCATTGCGACGATATTATTGCCGATATTGCTCAGGCTCTCGAAGCTTCGCAACGCTGACAACCAGGACAATGTCTGAAAATGAGGGCAGCCCTTGTGGTTGCCCTTTTTTTTGTGTAGTATCGACCACTATGCCTTACCATTGTCACCTTGAGGAGTTGTTATGTACAAGTTAACCATTCGCACCAGTTTTGCCGCTGCCCACAATCTTATCAACTACCAGGGGGATTGTGAGAACCTGCATGGACATAACTGGAAAGTCGAAGTGACGGTCACGGCTTCCGAATTGGATCAGGCCGGTCTCGGGGTTGATTTCAAGGTCCTTAAGCGCGAAGCCGGTGCCGTTATTCAGGAGCTTGATCATAAGTACCTCAACGACAATCCGGCCTTTCAAGATACCTCGCCTTCTTCCGAACACATAGCCCGCTATCTTTACCAGCGGATTTCCGACCGTCTCAACAGCGCAGTGGTCAAGGTCGAATCGATCACCGTCTGGGAATCGGACAACGCTTCAGCCTGCTATTATGAGTGATCAAATTTCTATCAGGGAAGTTTTCTCTTCGATTCAGGGAGAAGGGCTGCTGGCCGGCTTGCGCCAGATTTTCATCCGGCTGGCTGAGTGCAACCTCGACTGTCGTTACTGCGATACTGCCCATGGACGGGATGACCAGTGCAATATTGAAACCTATCCCGGTTCAGGGGTGTTCGCCAGCCAACCGCAGCCACCCACGCTGCACAAACTTATTGAGATTGTTACCGGCTGGAAAGATCAGGTGCCGCAGGGCCATCATTCAATCAGCATTACCGGTGGAGAGCCGCTGCTGCACGCCGAGGCACTTGTAGAGTGGCTTCCTGGTCTGCGCAGCCTTCTCCCGATCCATCTTGAAACGAACGGAACCATGCATCTGGCGCTGCAGCGTGTGATTGCCCATCTTGATGGTGTCAGTATGGACATGAAGCTCCCCTCCACATCGGGGTGCACTGAACATCTCTGGGGGCTGCATCGCGAGTTTCTGCAGGTTGCTGTTGCCTGTTCCGTCTCGGTCAAAGTTGTTGTCGGAGCCGAAACCCCGGACGATGAAATAAGGCAGGTCTGCAGCATTGTTGGAGCGGTGGGTCAGCATGTGCCGCTTTTTCTCCAGCCGCTGACACTGCCGGGCGGTAAGCTTGGCATCACTGCCAGGCGGCTGTTGCAGCTGCAGGCGGTCGCAGCCTCGCTGGCTCCGGATGTAAGGGTTATGCCCCAGATGCATCTGATGCTGGGGGCGCTGTGATAATTGCCGATATGACCATGGCGGAGTTTGAGGAGGGGCTTGGCCGAAGCCGTACGGTCCTGATTCCCTTCGGGTCAGTCGAGGAGCATGGTCCGCATCTGCCTCTTGCCACTGACACCCTGGAAGCCTGTGAGGTTTGTCGCCGGGCGTCCGAAATTCGGCCGCTTTTTGTTGCTCCTCCGGTTCATTACGGCAATTGCCGTTCGACATCCCGGCATCCTGGTACGGTGTCAATTACGACTGCCACCCTGAAAAACCTTTTGATTGACATTGTCACATCGCTTTACCAGCAGGGGCTTCGTAATTTTGTGGCTTTGACCGGTCATGCCGGTGGAGCGCACTGCATGGCCCTGCAGGATGCCGGAGAAGAGCTGCTGGTCAGGTTTGCTGATAGTTCGATTGCCGTCGTCAGTGAATATCAGCTGGCCCGTGACGAAGGGCGCGGGATAGTGGAAACGCCCGGTGATGCCCATGCCGGAGAGATTGAGACCTCACGGATTCTGCATTCCCACCCGCACCTGGTGAAAGGAACCGCACCTGCTGAATTTCCCTCATTTCCCCCAGGAATTCTCGTCCGGGACAAGCGCCGCTATTGGCCGGGCGGGGTCTGGGGCGATCCGGGCAAGGCCTGTGCTGAAAAGGGAGCGGCTCTTGAACGGCTGGTGGTGCATAAACTTATTGAACTGGTCGATCAGCTGGAGTCCGGCATCTATGGGTGAGTGTCGTTTGATTCACGAGCAATCGGTCAGCGGTCTGGTAATCCGCCTGTTTGACCGGACGCGGCACTATTACGGCGGTTACTATCATGTT
>DCNF01000048.1:254-15856 GCA_002322035.1 Geobacter sp. UBA1603 | reverse complement strand
GTTACTATCATGTGAAGGTCGAGGTGCACGCTGAACTGCCCCTGTCGTCAGGGGAGTTTGAAGACAGCTCCTGCCATGAAGCCGCCCGGCTTCTGCTTGGCGACCCGGTGTTGTTTGTCAGGGAGCTTGAGCGTATGGCGGTCCCCGGTCCGGACGTCGAAACCGTCCGTTTCCAGCTGGTGGAAGCATTTGAGCAGACGATGCTGCCGTATCTTTCGCATCCTGATTTTCCGGGACGTTTTATTCGCAGCCAGCTTGCAAAGGCTGTAAGGCCTTCGCCCCGCTACGGCCATTGACATGTCATCGTTTCTCAATGCCCGAATTGACAGTCTCGCTATCGGAGGCAATGGCGTCTGCCGCATAAACGGCAAGGTCTGCTTTGTGCCCTTCGCCTGCCCCGGTGATCTGCTGGCCCTAGAGATTACGTCGGAGAAAAAATCATATCTAACGGCCCGGATTGCCGCAATTCTTGAGCCCTCTCAAAGCCGTGTCACCCCCCTGTGTCCGGTTTTCGGCCGCTGCGGCGGCTGCGCCTGGCAGCATATAGATTATTCCTGTCAGCTCGAGCAGAAATACCAGATGTTTTCTGAAGCACTCTGGCGCGGAGCGCGTGTTGACAGCGCAGTGATCTCACCGGTGGTTCCGGCACCATCGCCGTTCGGATACCGCGGCCGGGTTCAACTCAAGCTGTATGGCGGGGGAACTCGACTGCAGATCGGTTTTTTTCGCCATGGCTCCCATTTTGTGGAAGATACTCCCTGTGGTTGCCCTGTGGCACGTCTGCCGATCAATCATGCGATGGGGCAGCTTCGCGATGTCCTGGCCCGGTTTTCCGGGGTTGGCCAGATTCCGCAGATCAATCTGGAAGCGGGCGATCAGGGATTGGTGGCGACTGTCAACTACATAGGGCCTGACAGGGCCCAGGCCATCGATTTTTTCACCAGCGAGCGCCAACGCCTGTCGGAGCTTTCGGGTGTGTGGCTGCAGAGCGGCCGCAAGTCATCCCTGATGCACATCTGGGGTGACAAGCTTCTTTTCTACGGGATGCCGACAGGCGAGCGGCATCAGGAAATGTCGCTTGAATTTGCCCCCGGCGGCTTTTCGCAGGTAAACTTTCAACAGAACCGGATCATGTCCGGTCTGATCAGGCGGATGGTCCGCGAATCAAAGTCCAAGCGTCTTCTCGATCTGTATTGCGGAAACGGTAATTTCTCGCTGCCGTTGGCTTCAGATGTCATATCAGTGACAGGAGTCGAGTCATATTCAGGGTCCATTATATCTGCCCAGGCAAATTGCCACCGGAACTCTGTCGACAATGCTGCTTACCTGTGTGCCGATTCTTCAGCTGCAGTCAGCGAGTTGGTCCGGAACGGCATGCGCTTTGATACGATTATCCTTGATCCTCCCCGTGCTGGTGCCGCCGATGTGATTGACAGCCTGTGCACTGTCTGTCCTTCAACGATAATTTACATCTCCTGTGACCCGAGTACCCTGGCCCGGGATTGCGGCATACTTGCCGGGCGCGGATTCAAGGTTACGGAAAGCGTCCCTGTCGATATGTTTCCCCAGACACCTCATCTTGAAAGTGTCACCATGCTTAAAGCTGTATGAAAAGGAGGTTTGTCTGATGGGTTTCTTAAGCAGCCTGTTCTCTTCACCTGCTCCGGAAAAATATCTTGAGGAGGGTGATCGCCTCAATGGCCAGGGGCGTTACTTTGAAGCCCGCCAGGCCTATGATAAAGGGTTGGCAGGCTGTCGGGTTCGGGGCGATGCAGATGATCGGACGGCCAGGGTGCTTTCTGAACGGATTTCCGACGCAAACCGCTCCCTTGCGCTCCTTAACATCGAAGAGGCCTCTGCTGCGGCTGTCCGTGGCAATTCTGACAAGGCCTTTGAACATCTCGAGCTTGCAAAATCGCTGACTGATGATCTGGTGGTACGGGAAAAGGCGGATTACCAGATCAGGCAGCTTGCTGAAATTGCCAATGATCCAGAAGTATTACAGTCAGTTTCATCCTGTTCTTCCTGTGCCGGAAGTATGTCTGGCAGCGAAGGGGATGCTGATGCTGACAGGGGTGATATGCCGCCACTCGAATATTATGACCTGTTGATCCACCAGTTACCGTCGGAAATGTATGAACGCTATGTCAATTTAGGAGAGGAATTTGCATATGCTTACATCGCTGAGGCCGATGGAGAGCATGAGAAGGCTCTGAAGCTTCTCGAAACAGTGCCGGATCTGGGATGCCGTGATATCCTTCTTTATGAAAAAGGTATGATCCTCTACCGTACCGGTCAGGTTGAGGTCGCCGAAAAGTACATCCGTGAAGCCTGTTCGCTGGCCCCTTTAAATTCTCTGGCACGTCTTGGTCTGTCGTTGCTGCTGATGGAGCAGGAGCGATTTGATGAGGCAGCCAGTCAGCTGGACACCATGATTGCTGAGGCAATGCTCCTGAATCAGTCGCTTGTCCTTCGTGGTGATGTGTGGGCCCATTCAGGCGCGTATGACCAGGCTATTGCAGCATATGCACGGCTGCTTGATACACCAGCGATGAAAACTGGTGCTGAGCGTTTGCACGACCTGTTCCTTCACACCGGTAGACCTGTTGACGCCGAGCAGATTCGCAAGCGTTACCTTGCCGGGTGTAAACATTGATAGCTGCCTGGCATATTTTTTGATTTTATAGCGGTTTTTGTCATATAGTAAGGAGGGTGTCATGAACAAATCGGAGTTGATTGAGCAACTGTCGCTGAAAAAAGATATCTCAAACAAGCGCGCGGAAGACATTGTCAATATGATCTTTGCCGCGTTGTCTGAAGCGATGGTGGCCGGTGACCGCATCGAAATCCGCGGTCTCGGCAGTTTTGTGATTAAGGAGTACGGATCCTATAAGGGGCGCAACCCCAAAACCGGTGAGCAGATAACCGTACGCCCCAAGAAGCTCCCATTCTTCAAGGTCGGCAAAGAATTGAAGGAACGCGTGCTCGGCTAATTTCTCTGGACGTGATCTGAAAGTCACTCAATTGCAGGAAAGGGCGCATCTGTCCATTTCAGATATGAAAACCGTTATTGTTCTGATTGTCGCGCTGGTAATGCTGCCGTTCGGGGTAGCCAGTGCCAATCCAACTCAGACCGGTTCGACCGGCCTGATCAATGTTCCCTCGGCTGATACCCTCGACGCCGGAAACATCTGTGTCGGTGCCTGGTCAAACTACAGCGAGAACAGTACCCGTGCGCAAAAAAGCTCGATTATCGTCCCGGTAACGATCACACTTGGAATCGGTACCTTCTGGGAAGTGTTCGGTTCCTATCCGAACCTTCTTTTTAATGGTGAGGAGGATTTTTCCGGACGAGGCACCCTTGACATCGGTACGAAGCTGCGTTTTCTCGGCAGCCGCGATTCGATGTTCAAGCTGGCAGCCGATTTTATCGCCCACCGCCGCGTTTCTGAAAATACAGCTGTCGACGGTATAACCGATGTGTCTTCCCGCCTGATCGCCTCGTACTCCAAAGACAAGCTTGGCCTGCATATTTACGCTGGATATCTCTTTCCTGGTTCGGTGCCCGGAGCCGACCAGAATAATGAAATTGTTTTCGGTGCCGGTGCCGAATATATGATCATCCCCCGGCTCAAGCTTCTGGGCGAACTGACCGGCAACACAAGACGGGATGGCTCCCATAATGCGGTTATGGAGTTGTCAGGAGGCGTTCAGTACTACCTTTCTCCCCACCTTACCCTGAATGCGTCGGCCGGTGCCGGTTTCGGCAGCGGGGCCGCAGACATGCGAATCGTTGCTGGTGTCAGTTCCTGTCAGGGAGTGGGAACCTATGTCAAGCCGATCCCGTCCGTGGGTCGCCGCCTGACCGAGGTTAAACCGAAAGATCCAGTCAAACCACTCAAAATCGTACCGATTTCAACTCTGCTTCTGAAAGCCTCCGCTCCCCAGTCGACTCCGGCCAGCAAGCTTGAGGTGGAGGTCGATGCAGACAGGGAAGAGGTTCTGATCAAGCCTTACGGGCAGATTACCATTGCTCCGCAGCAGGCATCTTCAAACCTGACATCGCCGGTTATCCCGGTTGAGGTGCCTCTGAAAGCCCGTGATGAGGAAATTTCGATTCAACCGCAAAAAGCCCAGGATCGTGAAGCAAGCGCCATTGATTATACCATGAACCGGATCAAGGGAATTACCCCGCTCTATGGTGTTGATGTCAAAGGTAGTCAGGTGACAATTCCGCCGCCGGCCGTCCTTCCTGAAAAAATGGCGGTCTATCGCAAGTTCCGCTTTCCGGATGTTACGTTTGATTTCGACCAGTGGACCCTTTCTCCGGAGGGCAGAAAAATGCTTTCCGAAGTTGCCGAGCAGATCCGCAAAGATAAAAAATGGCTTTACCTCAAGGTTGATGGCCATACTGACGGAATTGGCTCGATCCCCTACAACATGGATCTCTCGCTGAAGCGGGCCATTGCCGCTGCCACATACCTGATCAGCAGTGAAGGGGTTGATCCGGCCAGGATTTTCATCAAGGGTTTCGGAAAATCGACTCCGATTGCTGATAACGCGACCGTGGAGGGGCGCCGCAAGAACCGGCGCACCGAAATTCTTTTCCTGGTTGCCAAGGACGGGCCATGAACGCCATGACTCGGATGATAGTATCATTCGCCATACTGGCGCTGATTTCGGGTGCTGTGCTGCCGATGTCTGCCAGCGGTGTTATGGCACCCGATGACGGATCGAAAGTGATTGCGGTCATTCCCCTCAATACTGCAGGAGGAATTCAGGGGATGTATCGTCAGGTGGACAGAATCGTGCCTAAGCTTCGTGCCTTGTCACAGGAAAAAATTGTCCGGCTTGAATGCCGTTACAGCGGCAGGGCAGACCGCGAACAGGATGTGGTCAATGCCTATGCGCTGGCTGGAAAAATCGAAAAATATCTGCGGGAGCGTCACCGGCTCAATCTGGATCTCTGGATTGGAGCCCGTCTGACCGGCCAGGGGCGTGGGCCGGCTCCGGCGTTGACGTTCTCGGTCTTTTCCGATGATATCAGGCGTCTTGAAAAACTGCCGGTTGCACCGGCAAAGAAGGGCCAGGATTCGGAATAGCCTGTGCTCGAGGTGAAACCCATGAAACATTCTCTGCTGTGCGTTCTCATGTCGGCCGTTCTGCTGGTTCTGGTCGGGTGTTCTTCGGTCAGGCTTGTCCCTGTTGCGGTTGAAAACGGGTCTGTTAATGCCGCTGACAGCACACTGACAATTTCCCGTAACGGAATTTCTGTCTCAATTCGCCCCGAATCTGCCACGATCAATGCCTACAACCTTGACAGCACGGTTAGCGCCTTTCATGTGTCGATCAGCAATGGGTCGTCATCAGAAGTTTCCTATACTGAAGATTCTTTCGTGCTTTCCGATGAAAAGGGACTGCAGTATAATCTGCTTACCCCTGAAAAAGTCAGGGATATGCTCAAGAAAGATTCCTACTATCTGATGCCGTATCCCTACGTTGGTTTCTATTATCTCGAGGATTTCCAGAAAACCAGTTTTTACAACAAGACCAATTCATCTCTGCCCTATTATTATGAGTTATACCCTCAAGACCTCTTCACCGCCTCTCTTCCCCTTTCTCCTGTTATCCCCGGCATGAAAATCGAGGGCCAGGTGTTCTTCAAGATTGACCTGTCCGCCCATCAGACCGTGCGTCTCCTGATCTTCAGGAAGGGGGCGTCGCGCTCGAATCCTCCCGAGTTCGTGTTCCCGTTTACCGTTGTCAAATAGGTGCTGGATCAGGTACGCCTGATGCCCGCAAGCCTGATCGAAGGACTGATTGGCGGCATCGGCCTGTTTTTGTGCGGGATGAGGTTTTTGTCCAGCGGGGTTCGCGGCCTGTCCGATGCACGCATTCGTGACGTCAGCAGGCTCTTGACCACGAACCGTGCTGTATCGGCCTGCTCCGGCGCCATCCTCTCACTGGTGCTCGGGTCGGGCAGTGCCGCACTGATTGCCGTTTTGGCACTGGTTAATGGGGGGATCCTGACCCCGTTCCATGCCTTTAACGTGCTGGCCGGGGTTCTGCTGGGCAGTTCCTTTCTGTTGCACCTGCCGTTTGTCCCCTACAGTCTGATCGCATCTCCCCTGATACTGGCCGGTATCTCCCTGAAACTGTTTGCCCACCGTCGCCAATTGTCCAGTGCTGGCGAACTGATTATGGGGGCAGGCCTGTTGTTTTTCGGGATAAACCTTCTGGAGCAAGGCTTTCGGCTTGCTGACAGCCATCCCCTCTCCATGATAGCTGACAGGTATCTCATGCAGGGTGGCGGGTCGGCGCTGCTCTTCGGCACGCTGGTCTCATTCCTGGTCCAGTCGGCCAGATCATCAATCGCCATTATCCATTCACTGCTTGCGGCTGTGCCTCTGGCGCTGTCATCTGCAGGAGCCATGGTCCTGGGCGGATGTGCCGGTATGGCACTGATCGGTCTGTTGGCCTCGGTCGGTGGAACCATGGCTGCCCGCCGTGTTGCACTCACGCTGTTTTTCCTGGCCTGTGCGGTGTCGCTTGTTATGCTGCCCGGAATAGAGCAGATGCTGGCTATAGCGCGTCTCATGCCGCACGGCTATTTCAGGGCTGCTGATTTTGCAAGTCTCGCCTGGCTCTCTACGGCGGCAAGTGCCGGCATGGCTGTCATGCTTTTGGCCTTAAGCGGTTTACTTGGCCGAAGATTCAAGCCATCCGAACACGGAACGAACTCGAGCGGGACGCTTCCGTCCCAACCGTGTGCGGGGTATCTGGATCAGCGGATCCTGACGACACCGGCCCTGGCGGTGGAGCAGGCGCGCAAGGAAACAATCCGCATGATGACTGTTGCCGTCTATATGTATGCCGACGTGCGCGAAATCCTCCACGACTATGATGCCAGAAGAGCTGATACGATCAGTCAGCATGAGCAGGTGCTTGATTCACTTAACCATGAGATTACCGGTTTTCTGGCATCGCTTTCCAATGCCGCAGCCAGTCCGGCAGTGTCATTTGTCATCCCTGGGCTTTTTCAGACGGTTTCTGACATAGAGCACATCGGAGACCGCTGTGAAGATATTCTCTCCATTACGATTGAACGCAAAGAGAAGGGAATCGTTTTCTCGGACGAGGCGATGGCTGACGTAAAGTTATTGACAGAAGCGGTCGCATCGTCGGTCAGCCTTGCCGAGAGCATTCTTTGCCAGGAAACGGAAATTTTCCCTGCGGAACAGTTATATCGCGAAAAAAGGAGGGTGAGAGAGGTGATCGCTCGGATTCGCCAGGAGCATTTCGAGCGGATCGGCAGCGGTGTCTGTCTGCCGGGCGCTGCGTTACTGTTTAATGATATGGTAACGGCGTTCGCCGGAATTGCCGATCTGTGCTGGAATATTGCCGGAACTGGCAGAAGGAGCCGACAAAGGTGAAAACTCGTATAGCAGCCATTGACTTCGGAACAAACACGGCCAGACTTTTGATCGCAGACAAAAAACAGTCTGGCTTTGAGCAGATCGCATTGCAACGGGACGTGGTGCGTATGGGGGGAGGGTTCTCCCGCCAACAGGGGCTCTCGCCGGAAGCTTGGCAGCGAGGTCTGGATTGTCTGAAACGTTTTTCTGTACTGATTGCTGATGCTGGTGGCGTTGAATCGGTTCGTGCCGTTGCAACCAGCGCCGTGCGAGACGCTGTCAACGGCTCCCGGTTTATTGACCATGTCTTCAGGGAGACCGGCATTGAGCTGAACGCAATTGATGGGATCTGCGAGGGTGAGCTGACCCTTGCCGGGGTACTGGCCGGTCTTGACTGTCCAGGAGAGGAACTGTTTGTCTTTGACGTCGGGGGTGGAAGTACCGAGTACACACTTGCCCGCAAAGGAGTGGCAGAGTTTGTCAGAAGCCTGCCGCTTGGGGTTGTCAGGCTGACCGAGGGGCAGGGGAGTCTGGAAGCAATGAAAGACAAGATCACCAGGGAACTGTCACAGCTCGAGTCTGAACTGTGTCGGCAAGGCTGCCGTCCCGGTGAGTCCGCAATCCTTGTCGGAACTGCCGGGACAGCGACCACGCTGGCTGCAATCAGCATGGAGATGTCTGATTATGACTACCGGAGGGTGAATAATGCCGTGATCAGCCGTACGGAGATCGAACAGATTCTTGAACGTCTGCTGCCGCTCTCGCCGTCTCAACGGCTTGCCGTACCGGGCCTGGAAAAGGGGCGTGAAGACCTAATTATCGCCGGAATAGCGATCACGCTTGCCACCATGGATCTGGCCGGGCAAGAGCAGCTCAAGGTCAGTGATTACGGCTTGCTTGAAGGCCTTGTCGTGTCAGGCCTGTTCTGACGCTCGCCAGCTGACAGGGCCGCAGACGCAGCCTTGACGCTCTGGGCCCGCTTCTCATACTCTTCTGAAGAGGTGATGTCACCGGCCGCACGGGAGGTAAGGGCCAATTCATCCAGATCAGCTGCGATTTTCATGCTGATGCCGGCCCGTTTGTCTTGCTCAAGAGCAGCAAGCAGAAGCTTCTGCGATTCGGAAAGGCTCCCGGTTTCACGGGCGATGATCCCGAGCAGGCGCAGTGATGTGGCTTCTTCCTCAAACGCCATACTGGCCCGGTTTTCTTTCAGGGCCTGGCGGGCCGTCTCGCTGGCTCTGGCATAATCTTTGCCCGCAAGCCGTGCCCTGGCCAGCAGGTTCAGCCTTCTGCCACCTTCCCCGCCCAGCTCTGTTGAAACGGCCCGTTCCGCCCACTGAAGAGCCTGATGGGTATCGCCCCTTGCCAGCATGATCTGTGACTGCTCATGGGCGGCTTCGGCCTCATGGGGGCTGCCCGGGCTTATATTCTTCAACGCTTCGGTGATTCGTTTCTGGGCTGCGTCAATCGAAGCATTACGCCGTTCAATCCGGGCCAGATTGATCAGGATGCGCGCCCGGCCCTGATAATCCTCGATTGATGAACTGATGGTCAGGGCTTCTTCGAAAAGTCTGGCCGCGTCCACGGGATGACCCTTTCGGTCGAGTTTGAGCGCGCGGGAAACCAGATTGTCACTCTGCTTCATGGCGTCGGAACGGAGCGCCTGAGCCGTCCCGCCCGAGCAGCTGTTCAGGAGCATGAGTGCGGCCGTGAGCACAGCTGCGCTGCGAATTTTCATGGAAAATTCAGTCATGGGTACCCCCGCGGACGAAATCTGTCCCGCCCGAAGGCATTGACGAGTCACGGAACAGCCAGCTGTTCTGGATTGAGTTCAGCAGCCGGTCGGTACTGAGCATAACGTCCTCGACCTGGGAGAGGACGCCCGGGATGCGGGGAAAGGTCGTTCTTGCCAGATCGTGGGTCTGTTTTGATATGCCGGAAACATGGGTAAGGGTCTCATCGGCCTTGTCCAGCAGTACCGGGAAGCGCCGGTCAATCTGTTCGATGCTTTTGTCGATTCTGGCCAGGGTCGGTGAAAGATCAATGCCGTCGATCTTTCGTGTTGCCGTATCGAGCAATTTCGTTGTGCGGACGGTGATCCTGTCGACATTTTCGGTGGCCGATACAATCAGCGTGTCGGCGTTCTGGCGGGTTCCGTCCAGATTGCGGGTCAAGGTTTCCAAACTTCGGATGCTTTTTTTGAGATCACCGTCAGGGTTGTTAATGTAGCTGATGATATCACGCACTTCGATCAGCACCGGTTTTACCTTTTCAGCGATATCATCCGCCAGTTCATCCAACCCTTTGGTCTTAACGTAGATGATGGCGTCATTTTCCTTCAATTCGGGCTTGTCAAGGGATCCGACGGTTACTTCGACGATGCTGTCGCCGACCAGCCCCTCTTTAACAAGCTTTACGGTTGAGTCGCTGCGGATCCAGCCCCGGTATTTGTTGTCGATTTCAGCCGTGATGTCGACCATGGCCTGTTCATTCAGGGCGATCGAGGTGATCCTCCCGACACGGAATCCGGAGAGCTTGACCGGCATCCCCTTGGTGAAGCCGGTGCCCCGGTCAACCGTGAAACGCAGGGTATATTTTTTGGTGAAAAGATCTTTCTGTATCCCGAACAGCACAAGCCCTGTCACCAGGCCGGCCAGGGCCAGGACGATGAACAGGCCGATCTTGCGCTCGAGATTCCTGAATCTGGGGTCTTCTTCCCGAATCATGTTCGTGGCACCTCTCCCCCTGAAGGCTGGTGAACATCTATGATGGCGTCAAACTCCATTCCGCTTGGGAATGTGCGCGACTTGGACAGGAAAATTGCCGCCGTATCCGGCCTTGATGCATGAAAATCTTTGATTGCCCGTGTAAAAACATCGCATGAGTACTGTGGGAGCCCGTCAAGGTGGTGGCTGTATATCATGACAGCCGGGTTGCGGAGCGCCCCCCTGATAAACGCGGCCATCCGTTTCTCAAACAGCGACAGTCGGGCCGGCAGGGCCATGACGTTCCCGTTGTAGCCGAACTGCCGCAGCAGCTTCTCGGCCTCATCTTCTGTCGCGGCTGGAATGGTGCCTGTGTGATAGAGCTCGGGCAGTATGATGTTTTCCCACAGTTTGAGGTTGGAGACGAGACCCCCGTTCGGCGGAACTACGCCAATGGATTGCCGAGAAGACCTCAATCGGGAGTCCGGCATGCCTGTTGTTGGTGCTCCAGCGATCAGCACGCTGCCTGAAGTGGGAAGCGTCAGCCCGGTTATCAGGCGGATCAGCAGGACGCTTTCATCTTCACGGCCGGTAATGATCAGAAGCGATCGCCCGGCCTGTGCTTCGAAGCTTAAGCCGTTAAGAGCATCATTCCAGGAAACATCTCTGAATTCGACAGGATGAGCCATTGCTTCATACTAGCGGCAATTTTTACGATGTCAACCGTCAATCCGGTTCTGGGCGGGCTGGTGCGGGTACTGTGAAATTCTGCTCATACGGGCCTGCCGATTTCAAACGAATTGCATTATTGCTCCTGTTTTAGTATAGTTCATAACCTTTGACCTGTACGTACGTCGATACCACGCAAGGAAACACCATGAAAGAAATTCTTTCCGGCAATGAAGCCATTGCCCGCGGGGCGTTTGAAGCAGGCTGCCGTGTGGCGTCTGCTTATCCCGGTACCCCCTCCACTGAAATTCTCGAGAATGCCTGCACCTATCCCGAAATTGACGCCTCATGGGCGCCCAACGAAAAAGTCGCGCTTGAGGTTGCCATCGGTGCATCGTTTGGCGGGGCACGCTCCATGGCCTGCATGAAGCATGTAGGTGTCAATGTTGCGGCAGATCCGCTCTTTACCCTTTCCTATACCGGTGTTGGCGGAGGATTGGTGCTGGTGGTGGCCGACGATCCTGAAATGCACTCGTCACAGGACGAGCAGGACAGCCGTAATTATGCCCGATTTGCCAAAGTGCCGATGCTCGAACCGGCTGACTCCATGGAATGCAAGGAGTACACCCGCATGGCCTTCGAACTGTCGGAACAGTTCGATACCCCGGTCATGTTGCGCAGCTGTACACGGATTTCCCATGGAAAATCGATTGTAGAGATGGGGGAGCGGATCACCGGCCTGCCTGAGCCGAAGCTGGTAAAAAATCCAGCCAAGCTTGTAATGCTGCCGGGAAATGCCCGGGTTCGCCATCCGCTGGTTGAGGAGCGCACGGTGAGGCTATCCGAGTATGGAGACGTATCCCAGCTCAATCGGGTCGAATACCGTCAGAAGCGGATCGGGGTAATCTGTTGCGGTGTGACCTACCAGTACGTGCGCGAGGTACTTCCGGATGTAAGTACCCTGAAGCTCGGGATGGTGTATCCCTTACCGAAACAGCTGATTGCTGAATTTGCCGCACAGGTGGAGCGCCTTTTTGTTGTTGAGGAGCTTGATCCGTTTATCGAGGACCAGGTACGGGCACTGGGTATTGCGGTGACAGGCAAGGAAATCATACCGCTTTGCGGCGAGCTGTCGCCTGGCCGCATACGCACTGCTTTTGCATCGGCCGGCATCACACCTCCCAAGACAGCGTCACCTGGTGCAACGAATCTGGCGCTGCCACCCCGTCCCCCGAATATGTGTCCCGGCTGCCCGCACCGCGGCGTATTCTATCTGCTTAACCGGGCCAACGCCTATGTTACCGGTGATATAGGTTGTTACACCCTCGGCTTCATGCCTCCGCTCAATGCCATGGATACCTGTGTCTGCATGGGGGCTTCGATCAGCAATGGCTCGGGGATCGTTCGCGTGCTTCCTCCCGAAGAGCAAAGGCGGATTGTGGCGGTGATCGGTGACTCCACGTTTCTCCACACCGGAGTCAACTCCCTGATGGAGATGGCCTGGAATAGATCGCCGGCTACGGTTTTGATCCTTGATAACCGGATTACCGCCATGACCGGCCGCCAGGAAAACCCGGCTTCAGGGTTCACACTTGATGGAGAGGCCGCGCCCCAGGTCAGTATTCCCGACCTCTGCCGGGCCCTTGGAATCCGCCATGTGCGAGAAGTTGACCCGTACGACCTGGAGGCGACCAAAAGAGCGCTCGACGAAGAGATGAACCGTCCCGAGCCGTCGGTTGTGATCACTACCCGGGCGTGCTGCTTGATCAAGGGGGAAGACCGGTTTGAAAAAGGCACCATGCTTCGTGTCGATCAGGACGCATGCACAGGCTGTAAGGCCTGCCTGCGGATCGGCTGCCCGGCCATCGAGTGGCAGCCGGCACCGGAAGGTAAGAAGGGGAAGGCCTTCATTGACCCGCTGCTCTGCACCGGCTGCACAGTCTGCCTGCAGCTCTGTAAATTCAATGCCATCGGGAGGGCGGTATGAATAGCCAGATAACAAACATCCTCCTGGTTGGTGTCGGCGGCCAGGGGATCCTGCTTGCCTCCGAGATTCTGTCTGAAGCGTTCATGCTGGCCGGCCATGACGTGAAAAAGAGTGAAATACACGGCATGTCGCAGCGCGGGGGGAGCGTTGTGTCCCATGTCCGCTTTGGCAGTCAGGTCTTCTCCCCGGTGGTTCCAGAGGGAGAGGGTGATATTCTGTTCGGTTTCGAGCTGCTGGAAACCTGCCGGTATCTGCCGCTTCTTCGTCCCGGTGCATCGGTAATCGCCAATGATTTCCGCATTCCGCCACCGTCGGTCCTCCTGGGCCAGGCGCTGTACCCGGAAGGGCTGGTTGAAAGTATCAGGTCGCAGGTTTCGGACTTTCTGCTTGTTGACGGCTTGAAGCTGGCCAGTGAGGCCGGTAATCCCCGTGCCGCCAATACGGTGCTGCTCGGCGCGGTTTCCAATCGGCTGCCCCTGCCGGAAGAAATCTGGCTTCGGGCGCTGGAGAAAATGGTGCCGAAGAAGGCTCTCGACATCAATATCAAGGCATTTGCTCTTGGGAGGAGTCTGTAGCCGATGACCAAACTTGACCAGATAATCGACGCCAACCGGCGTTTCGTGCATCCCAATGCTTTTCCACCGCTGCCAAAATCACCCAAAAAGCAGATTGCCATTTTTACCTGCATGGACACTCGTCTGGTAGATTTTCTCGAGCCGGCCATGGGGCTGAAACGGGGCGAGGCCAAGGTAATCAAGAACGCCGGCAATACCATTGTCGATCCCATGTCAGGCGCGGTTATCAGGAGCCTGGTGGCGGGAATCTTCATGCTCGGGGTGGAGGAAATCTTCGTTATCGGCCATCGGGACTGCGGTATGGCCGATGTGGATGCCGACTCCATCAAGAAGAAAATGCTGGCACGCGGAATTTCACCCGACGTAATCGATATTCATGTGCCGGACCTGAAGCAGTGGCTTGGCGTCTTTTCCCACCCGGTGCACAATGTGGAGCGGGTTGTGAAGATCATCCGGTGCAATCCGCTCATTCCCGATGACGTTCCGGTACATGGCCTCCTGTTTTGCCCCAACGACGGTCATCTTGATATCGTGGTCAACGGGTACACCAGAGAAAGCTTTGCGGCCCGTGTGGCAGAAGAGGATGACAGTTATATCCCCACGTCGTCCGGGTGCTGCTGCTGAACGTCTCAAGCACCTGAGTTGAACTGTAACGAGGTTATTCCCCATGTTCCATAACGAAGAGTTTGAAACGCTGCCGCGTCCTGCACTGGAAGCCCTTCAGCTCAAGCGTCTCCAGTCTGTGCTTGAACGGGTGTATGCGAATGTCCCATTCTACAGGGCTTCATTTGACAAGGCGGGTGTTAGGCCCACTGATGTGAAATCGCTTGCCGATCTCTGCCTGCTGCCGTTTACCACCAAGCAGGATATGCGCGATTCTTACCCTTACAGCCTGTTTGCCGCTCCGATGGACGAGATCGTGCGAATTCATGCTTCGTCAGGCACGACCGGCAAACCGACTGTGGTTGGCTATACCCGCACTGATATTGAAACCTGGAGCGAGTTGATGGCACGCTCTTTTGTTGCCGCCGGTGTCCACAAGGGGGATATTATCCATAATGCCTACGGTTATGGTCTTTTTACCGGTGGCCTGGGAGCACATTACGGTGCCGAGCGTCTGGGTGCTTCGGTTATCCCGATTTCAGGGGGCAACACCAAGCGCCAGATCATGATCATGCAGGACTTCGGCTCAACCGTTCTGACCTGCACCCCGTCTTACTCGCTCTACATGGCCGAAGAGGCCAGAGTGGAGGGTGTTGACTTCAGGAGTCTCAAGCTGCGGGTCGGCATCTTCGGCGCTGAACCCTGGTCAGAGTCCATGAGGAACGAGATAGAGCAGAAGCTCAACCTTGCTGCCATCGATATTTACGGACTTTCCGAGATCATGGGTCCGGGAGTTGCGATCGAATGTATCGAGGCAAAGAACGGCCTTCACATCTGGGAAGATCACTTCCTGGCCGAGATAATCAATCCGGAAACCGGCCAGCCACTGCCAGACGGTGAGCGGGGAGAACTTGTCATAACCACCATCACGAAACAGGGCATCCCGTTGATCCGTTACCGCACCCGAGACATTACCAGCATAACCCGTGAGCCATGTGTCTGCGGACGTACCCATGCCAGGATTGCCCGTATGAGCGGACGGTCAGACGATATGCTGATCATTCGTGGGGTCAACGTGTTTCCGTCCCAGATAGAGTCGATTCTGGTCAGTATCGAAGGGGTCGAACCCCACTATCTGCTGATCGTTAACCGGGCTGAAAACCTCGATACGCTTGAGGTGCAGGTAGAGGTGGACGAGCAGCTTTTTTCAGACGAGGTCAAGGTTCTGCAGCAGCTTTCACGCAGGATTGAGAAGGAGATAAAAGATATGCTCGGCGTTACCTGTACTGTCAAACTGGTGGAGCCGAAAACGATTCAGCGCAGCGAGGGGAAGGCCAGGCGGGTCATTGACAACCGTGTAGTGTAGGTGCTGCGGCCCATCTGGCCGTCCACAACAAGGGCAACCACAGGGGGTGTTGTCCCTAGGGAGGGTGTGTATGAAAGTCGAGCAAATATCCATTTTCATCGAGAACAAATCCGGCCGGCTGGCTGAGGTGACCCGGATATTGGGAGAGGCCGGCATAAATATCCGGGCCCTGTCCCTGGCGGATACGTCTGATTTCGGCATCCTGAGGTTGATTGTCAATGACGGTGAATCGGCTAAACGGGTTCTGAAGGAAAGTGGCTTCACAGTCAGCAAGACCGAGGA
>DCNF01000048.1:0-128 GCA_002322035.1 Geobacter sp. UBA1603 | reverse complement strand
TATATGTATGCCTTTGTCGAGCGCTGCGGCGGAAATGCTGTGATCATCTTCCGTTTTGACGAAACCGACAGGGCGATCGGTGCCTTGAAGGGCAATTCATTCAATGTGCTCGATGGTGAGCGGTTGTA
>DCNF01000108.1:17691-18074 GCA_002322035.1 Geobacter sp. UBA1603 | reverse complement strand
GGCAATCGTGGCACTGGCAAGCAGCATGGCACTGGCGACACCCACCGCACAGATCTGGATCCCGTCAACAGACGCCAAGGGATTCAAGGAAGTGACGGTTAACATCACTAATATTGCTCGGTTTTCAAATGCTACTGATGCTGGACCGAACTACTATGATCTTGGTGCCGTCGTCGGCGTACTCCCTTTCGAGGCGGTCAAGATGGAGATCGGCATCGATTACCTGACCACCGGCAGCAAGATCAAGGCCGATGACTACCCGTTCTATTTCAACGCCAAGCTGGCCACCGCAGAGGATCTCGGCTTCAAGGGAATGCCGGCTGTCGCCGTTGGCGCCTATAATCTTGGCACCTATGACAAGCCGGATCAGGGGCTTTCCACTC
>DCNF01000108.1:17334-17612 GCA_002322035.1 Geobacter sp. UBA1603 | reverse complement strand
TAAGTTGGACGCATCTCGGCTGGTGGGTATTTTGGGGCCAAACGTGCGCTGGCCAATACCGGCAACCCGATTAACACCAATATGAACAGCGGTATCATGGCATCCTGGGACCGCACCATCAGTGAAGTATCTGACAAACTCTGGCTGGCGGTTGACTATATGGGCGGCAATAATAGCAATAACCAGATCGGAATCGGTGGTTCCTGGGCATTTTCAAAGCAGATCACCCTGTTAACCGGCATGCAGATATTCAACCCGTTTTATAAGTTAAGCAACGG
>DCNF01000108.1:17076-17237 GCA_002322035.1 Geobacter sp. UBA1603 | reverse complement strand
CTAGGCTGTCCCTCCTTCAATGCGGGGGTGGGCGCCACCCGCCCCCGACTTTTTTGAAGTGAGTCCCCATATACGCACACAAGGAGGTAGGCGAACATGAAACTCATCGAAGCAATCATAAAGCCCTTCAAACTTGACGAAGTGAAGGATGCCCTGAACGA
>DCNF01000108.1:16622-16806 GCA_002322035.1 Geobacter sp. UBA1603 | reverse complement strand
GTACGGATCAGGACCGGCGAAAAAGGTTCCGACGCGATCTGACCGACAGTGCGCGATAACCAATACCAACGGAGGAACGTCATGAAACTCAAACTGTACCTTGCATCGATAATGCTCATAATCATGGCCGGCCTGATTCCGGTGGCCGCCATGGCAGAAGAAAAGAAAGATGCAGCTCCGGCAG
>DCNF01000108.1:10902-16368 GCA_002322035.1 Geobacter sp. UBA1603 | reverse complement strand
GGCGGCATGGTCCGCCAGAAGAATATCCTCTCAACCATGATGCACTCCCTGGTCGCCATGGGTATTGTCGGTGTACAGTGGGCGGTGATCGGCTACTCGCTCTCATTCGGTCCTGATATGGCCAAGATGGGCCTGATCGGCGATTTCAGCAAGGTGCTCCTGAACGGCCTGATCATCATGAAGGATGCTGCCAGCGGTACTGTTGAATATGCTCTTTTCCAGAACTACACCAAGGAGCCGGGCGCGATTCCCGAACTGGTTTTCGCCATGTACCAGGCCATGTTCGCCATGATCACCGTGGCCCTGATCTCGGGCGCCATGGCAGAGCGCGTGAAATTCTCGGCCTACTGCCTTTTCGTCCTGCTCTGGACCACGCTTGTTTATGACCCTCTGGCCCACTGGGTCTGGATGACCGACGGTTGGCTGTTCAAGAAGGGCGCCCTTGACTTTGCCGGTGGTACCGTCGTTCATCTGTCGTCCGGTATTTCGGCGCTGGCCTTCCTGATCTTCCTCGGTAAGCGCCATGGTTACCCGACCGAGCGGATGGCCCCCCACAACCTGCCGCTTACCCTGCTGGGCGTCGGCCTGCTCTGGTTCGGTTGGTTCGGATTCAACGCCGGTTCCGCAATAGTTGGTGTCAATACTTCTGATGCAGCAGGCGGCCTGGCCGGCCTGGCCTTCGCCACCACAACCATCGCCCCTGCAGCTGCCGGTCTTTCATGGATGATCGCAGAATGGATCCATGCCGGCAAACCTTCTGCCCTCGGCTTCGGTTCCGGTGTCGTGGCCGGTCTGGTTGTCATTACCCCGGCCGCCGGTTTCGTACAGCCCGGCGCAGCGTTGCTGATGGGTGTTGCCGCCGGTATCGTCTGCTACGGTGGTATCCTGCTCAAAGCCAAGCTGAAGTACGATGACTCCCTTGATGCCTTCGGCGTACATGGTATCGGCGGCACGTTCGGCGCCATCATCACCGGTGTGTTTGCCACCGTTGGTGCCACCGGGCTTCTGGCTGGAAACGCCAAGCAGCTCATGACCCAGCTGATCGCGGTCGTCGCTGCTGGTGCCTATGCCTTTATTGTGACCCTGATCATTTCATTCGTTCTTGATAAAACCATCGGTCTGCGGGTTGATAAGGAAGACGAAATCATGGGCCTCGACCAGACCCAGCATTCAGAATCAGGCTATAATATGTAGGCCGATGTTGCAGTAACCTGCTGAAACACGGAAGCCGCCCTCTTGATACTGATCAAGGGCGGCTTCCGTCCTTGCCTCCCCCTACGACAATGATGTCCCAGGAGCATTCATGAGCCAGCCCCCACAGAAACAGTTCGATGGAGTAATCAGCAATGATCTGCTCAAACAACTGGCCTACAATGAAAAAATGGCCGAGTTGGGGCGGATCTCGGCCGGAATGGTCCATGAGGTGAATGCCCCGCTCTCGGTTATCATCTCCGCGGCACAGATGATCCTGCGCGAGGATGATATCCCTGATTTTGTGAGAGAAATGGTTGGCCGGATAAGTTCAGAAGCCCAGCGGCTCTCCCAGATGACTCGTGGCCTCTTAAACTTCAGCAGCCATGACGAAGGAACCCATGAGGCCGATGTCAACCTGACAGCTGAATTCGTTCTGGAGTTTGTCGGCTACGAGGCTGCGCGGCGCGGGGTGGTACTTCTGCGCAACCTTGACCACCGGCTTCCGGCTGTCGGCGTTGAAAGCAATCTGCTCAAGCAGATTCTGCTCAATTTGGTCATGAATGCACTGCAGGCAATGGAGGGTGATGGAGGTCGTTTGATGGTTGAAACCGTGGCGCTGGCGGAGAACCAGGTCGGCATTCTGGTTGTTGATACCGGCCCCGGCATACCGGACGATGCCCTGGGAAAGATTTTTGAACCCTACTACACGACAAAGAAGCCGGGCGATGGCACCGGACTGGGACTTTTTGTCACACGCACTCTGGTAGAAAGCATGGGCGGTTCAATCGATGTTTCGAGCACCGTCGGTGAAGGGACGACGTTTGCAGTTCGTTTTCCAGCCGCAGAATAGAGTGTTACAAGCCTTTCCTTGCCAATTCCTCAACTAATTTTTTCTGTTCACTGGTCAAGGCTTCAGGCACATGAACCGAGACCTTGACAAACAGATCTCCCCTGGCGTTTGAGCCAAGCGGCTTGATGCCGCACCCCTTCAGACGGATCTTGGTCCCCGGCTGAATTCCGGCCGGAACCTTAATACGCTTATCACCTTCCAGGGTCGGAACCTCCAGCGGCGTCCCCAGACAGGCTGCGCTGAAAGGTATTGAGCGCTCGACGAACAGGTCACCGCCGTCACGGCTAAAAACCGGGTCGGGCAGTACCGTGATCGTCAGGAAAAGATCCCCCGCCTCACCACCCGCCTCACCCTGGGCTCCCTTGCCGGGAACTCTGATCCGGCTGCCGTTGTCAACACCAGCCGGTATTCTGATCTTCAGCTCCTCCCGCACGCCGCTCCGGCGGAAGGCAACCAGCCGCTCGGCACCATGGGCTGCATCACGGAAGCTGACCGAGACTTCCATCTCATGGTCACCGCCCCGGCGCGGTCCGCCCCGAAAGCCGCCTCGGCCGCCACGGCCGAACAGGCGCGAGAAGATATCCTCTCCTCCCCCCATGCCCATGTCACGAAATGTGCCGCCAAAATCAAAACCACGAAAAATATCCTCCTGGCTATACTGCTGATGGAATCCGGAAGAGCCGAATGTGTCGTATTGCTGCTTTTTATCCGGATCCGACAGCACCGCATACGCCTCATTAATCTCCTTGAACTTTTCTTCGGCCTGCTTGTCTCCCTGGTTCCGATCGGGGTGGTATTTAACCGCCAGCGTTCGGAACGCCTTCTTGATTTCGTCTGCCGAAGCTGATTTTTCAATGCCCAGTATTTTGTAATAGTCGGCCTGTGCCATAGCGATCCCTCCTGAAGTGCCTTATTTCTAATCAACTGTTGTAGCCCTTTCAATGGCCGCAATCTCTGAATTCCGGTCATACTGTTCGATCAGCCGGATAAAAACCTCTTCCAGCGATGGTACACTGGCACCCCAGTGATGTTCTGACCTGAGCTGCTGCGGTGTACCGAGCGCCACCAGCTCTCCCTGATAGATCAAACCCAGACGATCACAATATTCGGCTTCATCCATGTAGTGAGTCGTAACAAACAGGGTGATCCCTTCGGCGGCCAGATGGCGGATCAGATGCCAGAATGAACGGCGAGAGAGCGGGTCAACGCCTGAAGTTGGCTCGTCGAGAAAAACAATCGGCGGCTGGTGCAGTATGGCACACCCCAGGGCCAGGCGCTGGCGCCACCCCCCCGACAGTTCACCGGCCTTTGATGCCCTACGGTTTTGCAGCCCCGCCATGGCGATCACCCACTCGCCTCGCTCTTTGAGTCGTGCTGCCGTCAGGCGGTACACCCCGCCGTAAAAGGCGATATTTTCCTCGACGGTCAGATCCTCGTAAAGGGAAAAACGCTGGCTCATGTAGCCGATTTTCTCCTTGATCAGCTCCGGCTGGGAAGCGATATCAAAACCGGCGATTCTGCCGCTGCCGGCAGACGGGGCCAGAATTCCGCACATCATCCGGATTGTTGTCGATTTACCGGCCCCGTTGGGGCCAAGGAATCCGAAGATCTGCCCTCGCGGGACCGAGAGCGAAATTCTGTTGACGGCAATAAAATCGCCGAAGTGCCGGCTGATCCCGGTCAGCTCAACCGCCGGAGGTGCGTCTGTATCCGGCACTGCCGCACTGCCACTGGAGATTATCTGCGGAGGGGTATGCGCCTCTCCGGCACTGATCCGGTTAATTACCAGCTCTTCGAGCGAGATCGCCCCGCCATTGGTCAGTTCATCGGGTGTTCCACTATCGATCAGGCAACCGTTGTGCAGCAGCCCGACCCGGTCACAGCGGCCCGCTTCATCCAGATATGCCGTCGCAACGACAATCGTCACTCCTTCAGCATGCAACTCGCGCAGGATCCGCCAGAAATCGCGGCGCGACAGCGGATCGACGCCATTGGTCGGCTCATCCAGCAGCAGCAGGTCCGGTGTATGGATCAGGGCGCAGCAGAGCCCGAGTTTTTGCTTCATCCCGCCCGAGAGGCGGGAGGCCAGCCGGCCTGAAAACGGGGCCAGTCCGCTGAAGGAGAGCAGTCGGGCTGTCCGGTTCCGGCGTTCGGTGCCGCTGACACCGAAAATGTCGGCATAGAAGGCGATATTCTCGCTCACGGTCAGGTCCGGGTAGAGCCCGAAACGCTGGCTCATGTAGCCGATCCTTCCCCTGACCGCAACCGCAGCGGCCGGGAATGGACAGCCCATGACTTCCAGGCTGCCGGCATCCGGGTCGAGAATGCCGGCCAGCATGCGCAGGGTCGTCGTTTTACCGGCCCCGTCCGATCCGACCAGGCCGAACAGTTCTCCTTTGCCGATTGAGAGCGTGAGCCCATTGACGGCTGTCAGGCTGCCGAATCGGCGGGTAAGGCCCTGTATGTCAACCGCAACGGAGTTTTGAGCCATCCGCTTTCCTCACCACAGGGATACGGGGGTGCGGCAAAAGCCGGAAGAGAGTGCCTTGATTGGTTACAATCCTGATTTCAACGGGGTATGATAACGGCATCAGCCGGCATACCTGGCTTCAGTTCCCCGTTCGGGTTGGGCAGAGCGATTTTGATCCGGTAGACCAGCTTGACCCGCTCTTTTTCAGTCTGGACATTTTTTGGGGTGAATTCCGCTTCGGAAGAGATAAAACTTATCCGGCCTTCAAATGTTCTTCCGGGCCAGCTGTCCAGTGATACCCGCGCAATCTGGCCGACCGCAACCCGGCCAAGTTCGGTTTCAGGAATATAGCCGCGCAGCCAGATTTGATTGATATTTCCTACGGTGATAACCGGCGCCCCGGCCATCAGCATTTCGCCCGGTTCAGCGTGTTTTGCCAGCACGATTCCCCCGAGCGGAGACATCAGCCGGGCCTGGGAAAGCCTGGTCTCCGCTGCAGCCAATGCGGCGGTAGCGGATGAGACCCGGGCGCGGGCCAGACGCACGGCATCGGGGCGCGGCCCGGCCTTGAGCAGACGCAGCTGCTGCTCGACCTCGCGTTCGGCCGCAGCAGCCGAATCCCGGGCGGCCAATGCGGCATCCAGCTCCCTCCGGGGAATCACCTCTCGTCGGTAGAGTTCCTCCGCCCGTTCAGCATCCCGGGACAGACGCCCCGACTCTGCCTGAACACGGGCCCGGGCAGCCTCCACCTGGCCGATCTCCTCCCGGCGACTACCGGCCTGCAGGTCTGCCAAAATCGCATTGGCAGCCTGTAGGTCAGCGGCACGGGCATCGCGCTCCTGCTTCAGCTCTTCATGTTCCAGCACGGCCACCGCCTGACCGGCGGCAACTGTCATGCCTTCATCCACCAGGCGCTGCGCCAGGCGGCCGCTGACCTTGAACGACAGATCCA
>DCNF01000108.1:6758-10851 GCA_002322035.1 Geobacter sp. UBA1603 | reverse complement strand
ACAGCGTCCCGGACAGGGTGAGCCCGGCAGGGCGGGACGGCCTGAACCGGACAAACAGAAGCACCGACAGGGCGGCTGCAACGATAATGACGAGCGCAAGGCGTGCTTTTACGGGCACGGCAGTCCTCCGGTAGAGATCTGTGGACGTGCAAAAAAGAACGCGAGAGGAAGCCGGTTCTCTCGCGCACGGGTTCTGTACAATATATCGGGCGGCAGCTTAATCCCTCGGTATCGACAGCATCCGGTCAAGGGCCGCCTGTGCCTTGATCCGCACACCCTCCGGCACCGAAACAACCGGCGAGAGAGCCTGCAGTGCAATCAGCACATCTTCAAGCGATGTCAGCTTCATGTTCGGACAGAACAGCGCCGGCGAAGCCAGGATGAATCGCTTTTCCGGGCTGTCAAGCCGGAGTTTGTAGAGAATCCCTGCCTCGGTGCCGACAATGAACGTCTTTGCCGGGCTGGTGCGACAGTAGTCGTACATGCCGCTGGTTGAGCAGACATGATCGGCCAGGGCTGACACTTCGGGCGCACATTCAGGATGGCAGATAAACAGCGCCTCCGGATGTTCGGCTTTTTTCTTTACGACAGCCTCAACCGTCATCCGTTCATGGGTGGGGCAGTAACCGTCCCAGTAGATGAATTTTTTATCGGGGACAGCCCGGGCAACCCAGCGCCCCAGGTTACGGTCAGGCACAAAAATAAGCTCCGGTTCCTTCAGGGAACGGACGACGGTGACCGCATTGGCCGAGGTGCAGCAGATGTCGGATTCAGCCTTGACATCGGCCGACGAGTTGACGTAGGTGACGACGGGAACCCCGGGATGGCGTGCCTTCAAGGCCCGCAGCTCTTCGGCGGTAACCATGTCGGCCATCGGGCAGCCGGCATCGGGGCGCGGCAAGAGCACCGTTTTCTGCGGGGAAAGAATGGCGGCAGATTCGGCCATAAAATGAACACCGCAAAAAACGATCACATCGGCTGAGGTCTTGGCGGCCTCAATCGAAAGGCCGAGGGAATCTCCGGTGATATCGGCGATCTCCTGCACCTCGTCGCGCATGTAGTTGTGGGCCAGCAGCACGGCATTGTGCCTGGTGAGAAGTTCCCTGATCTGTTGTTTCAGCACCTCACTCATAGGTCGTCAAGCTCCTCCTGCCGGGCGTTGTCCTGATCAGACTACATAACACACCGTGCGGGATCTTGTCGAGTGCCTCGTCCGCCCGGTATGCAGGAGTGGTAAAGCTCCCGATAGGCTTCCGCCTCTCGCCAGGGGGGAAAATTCGTCAGTACGAATTCCTGCCCCCGGCAGCCGATCAATGCCCCAAGCGTCCTGTCATCGGCAAGCCGGAGAACCGTCTCGCGGAAATCGGCCTGGTCACGGTAAAGCCAGCCGGTTTCGCCATGTCGCACCAGTAAGCGGTTGCCTGGAATATCGGCCGCCAGCACCGGCCGGCCGGCGGCCATTGCCTCAAGCAGACTGTTGGGCATCGACTCAAAGTGCGAACAGTTGAGCACCAGATCAGCAGCGCCATAGAGCGCCCCCATCCGCTTGAAGGGCACTTCGCCAAGCCAGACCGCCCATGGTGAATCATCCAGTACTTTTTTCAGGCGTAATGCATAGTCATGTTCAATGACTCCCCCGGCAATCAACAATCGCAGGCTGCGCCCTGCCGGCCATGGGGGGGCAAGTGCACTGACTGCAGACTCGATGTTCTTGACCGCTCGCAGGGCAGCCGGAAGCAGCACTATAAAATCGCCTGAATAGGTCACGGCATTATCACTACGCTGCGGCTGCTCAACTCCCTGGGGTATCAGAACCACGGTGCCCGCCGTCCGGGAAAAAGAGCGAGTAACCATATCGGCTTCCGTCTGGCTGAAACAGGCGATCGCGGCAGCTTGGGCGATCGCTTCGGCAGTTGCCGGATGATCGCGCAGTGCCGGGTCGAAGATGTCGCTGCCGGTGACGGTCAGGACAAACCGGATGTCCAGCCGCTTTGCCAGACAGTTGGCAATCCCGCCGCAGTAATGGGCATGGAAGGCATGAATCAGGTCGGGGCGGAACCGGGCCAGACGCAGTTCCATCTCATCGGCGGAAACAGCATCGACAGGCAGCACCACCGTTTCTATTCCGGCATAACCGAGATGCCGCACAATCCGGTTCACTGTTGTCATATTGCCCCGCAGGGGGCCGGCTGAATAGGGAGAAACAATCGCAATTCGCATGATCAGAAGGTCGCCGAAATAAGGGGAGCGGTGAGGTTGAGCCGACAACGCTCGGCCATCGCCCCCTAAAGGAAAGTCCAGGTAAACTTTGGCCATTCTAGCCGGCCGCAGTTCGTTTCGGCAACAAAAAACCCCACCGTCGAAAGCAAACCATAGGACATGATGGTACATACTAAAGTAGCGGCTGACGACCACAATGCAGAGTGCCCTCTGCCGAATTTTCGGCTGCCACATTCTGAAAGCTGATTGACAAGCCGCCAGAAATCTGCTTGAACAAGATGCCGTAGATGAGCAGCAGCTCCGACTTCCGGGAGAGCAACCAGCCTATGAAACCAACGATCCTGATTATTGACGACGACACGTCGCTGCGGCGGGTGCTGGAATACAACCTCCAGGAAGCGGGCTATGCCGTGGGCACAGCTGCCTCCGGTGAAGAGGGCTTGCGGCTGTTCGACGCGGTGGCTCCGAATCTCGTGATTACCGATATGAAGATGCCCGGCATGGACGGTATGCAGGTTTTGAAGGCGATCAAGGAAAAGTCGCCCGAAGCGCTGGTAATCATGATTACCGCCTTCGGCACAGTGGATGTTGCCGTGGAAGCCATGAAGGCCGGAGCCTACGACTACATCACCAAACCATTCAACCGGGACGAATTGCGCCTGACCGTGGCCAAGGCACTCCAGTTCTGCGGCCTTGCCGTTGAAAACAAGCGGCTGAAACGCGAACTGGCAGACCGGGTCGACTTCGGGGCGATGGTCGGTTCGTCAGCGGCCATGGAGAAGGTTTTCCAGGTCGTGGCCAAGGTGGCTGATACCGAGGCCTCGGTGCTGATTACCGGAGAATCGGGCACCGGCAAGGAACTGGTGGCCCGCTCTATTCATATCCGGAGTTCGAGAAAAAATGGGCCGTTCGTGGCGATCAACTGCGCCGCTATACCCCGTGACCTGCTGGAAAGCGAGCTGTTCGGCCATGTCAAGGGGGCTTTCACCGGGGCCATCAAGGACAAGACCGGCAAATGTGCATTGGCCGATGGCGGGACACTCTTCCTGGACGAGGTTGGTGAACTGCCGCTGGAACTGCAGCCCAAGCTGTTGCGGGCACTGCAAGAACGGGTGATCGAGCCGGTTGGCAGTGCAAAGGAACTGAAGCTGGATGTGCGGGTAGTGGCCGCCACCAACCGGGATGTGGAACAGTCGATTGCCGACGGGACCTTTCGTGAGGATCTCTACTACCGCCTGGCGGTGATTCCGCTGCACCTCCCCCCATTACGACAGCGGCGCGACGACATCCCGCTTCTCCTGAAACACTTCTGCGTCAAGCACAAAGCTCCCCAGGTGATATTCGACACACAGGCGATGGCCCTGCTCACCGCCTATGCCTGGCCGGGCAATGTGCGCGAACTGGAAAATCTGGTCGAGCGGCTGCTGATCATGCGCAACAGTGATACCATTACCGCCGGTGACCTGACGGACAAACTCAGGAAAAGCACCACCGCTACCAGTTCTCCATCCGCTGGAGTGGTCACTCTTCCAGACGACGGCTATTCTCTTGAACAACTCGAGCATGAGGTAGTGGTACAGTCACTGGAGCGCAACAACTGGAATCAGACGGCTGCAGCCCGTTTCCTGCGCATACCCCGCCATACCCTGATCTACCGTATGGAGAAGTACGGGATTAACCCGCCGGAAAAAGTTCATTCATAATTCCACCCTCACCTGAATTGCCCCGATCGCCAGAAACGAAGAGAGCTGTGAATCGGCGTGCCATCGTGGCCCACCCCTTCAGTGCATCCAGGCTCTCCTATTCGGAGAGGGGAAAATCGGAAGGAGATGCTGTGCAAAATCTCCGAATTTTTCTGGTCAGGTAATCCGGT
>DCNF01000108.1:1420-6647 GCA_002322035.1 Geobacter sp. UBA1603 | reverse complement strand
CGTAACTACAACCCTAAAGACTCTGGCTTCTTGCCGGCATCAGGGAAGAACAGCGGAGCGCCATACTTATCCACGCCAAAGCTACCGATGATTTCCTGTGTCTTCTTTGCGACCATGAAATCCGCGAAGGCTTTCCCACCGGCGACGTTCACTTTCGGCCATTTGGTCGAGTTGATCTCAATGACGTGATAGATGTTGAGCAGCTTATTGTCGCCTTCACTCAGTATGGTCATGCCGACGCTCTTTTTCAGCGCCAGATAGGTTGCACGGTCGGTCAGGGTGTATCCCTTCTTCTCTGCCGCAACATTCAGGGTCTGCCCCATGCCGAGACCGGTCTGCTGATACCATTTCTGACCTTCAGGATTGATGCCGGCGGCTTTCCAGAGTGACTTCTCCTTGGCATGAGTGCCTGAATTGTCTCCCCGTGATGCGAACACCTGCCCTGACTGAGCAATCTGCTTCAGCGCCTCGGCAGCACTGTCAGCACTCTTGACCTTTGCCGGGTCGTTAGCCGGACCGACGATGATGAAATCATTGTGCATCACCAGACGGCGTGCCGTACCGAAGCCGTCGGCCATGAATTTCTTTTCGGCATCGGGAGAATGCACCAGCAGAACATCGGCCTCTCCCTTTTCACCCATCTTCATTGCCTGTCCGGAACCGACAGAAATCGTCTTCACCTGGAATCCGCTCTCCTTCTGGAACTGGGGAACCAGAACATCAAGCAGTCCGGAGTCCTGGGTGCTGGTGGTCGTGGCCAGGATAACCGTCTTGGGGGCGGCCAGAGCGACAGCTCCCCAGGCGAGTACTGCCAGAACTGAAATCAGAGTTGTGATACGTAACAGCAAGTTTCGTATAGACATGGTGATCTCCTTCATCAGATATGTATTCTATTTTTCGTTATGCTTTTTCCATTCTTTTGAATCCGGGAAGAAAAGTACCTTATTTCAAGATGTTGGACTGACTTATTAGTTCTTTGCAAATTCAGGTTGCCGGTGGTGGGTTTCGTATGGTCACATATATCGTACCGACCAAGCAGTGCCTGTTTGCTGTCAGTAGTCTTTAGGCTCCTTGTGATGTCTGCCCTGTTGTTGTAATGAGGACGGAGATCAAGGGGAACCCATTGGCGAAAATAATAGACTCCCTTTCGGCTGAACAGATAAGTAATAGACATGAAAAAACCCGCTTTCTTCACAGCATGGAAACTGTGACAAATACGGGTTCTCTCTAATCTTTACAGTCTAACTTACTGAAATTGTTGAATTGGTGCCCAGGACTGGACTCGAACCAGCACACCCTTGCGAGCACAAGAACCTGAATCTTGCGTGTCTACCAATTCCACCACCTGGGCACAAGGATGATTTTGATACCACCGCTCGCTGTAAATTGCAAGAAAAAAATGTATTTCGCTTCACTTCCGCGGCTTGATTTGATAAAGTCCCTTTCTTTATTGCCAGACAAGGATATCCCCTCGACGTTATGAATCTTCTCGCTGTTGAAAAACCCGCACGCTACATGGGTGGCGAAATGGGTGCCATTGCCAAGGAAATGCCCGATGTCCGCTGGGCCCTGGCATTTCCCGATGTGTATGAAGTCGGCATGAGCCACCTGGGGCTGCGGATCCTCTATCATATTCTCAATTCCGCCGATGGAATTGCCGCCGAGCGGGTTTTTGCACCCTGGCCAGACATGGAAACGCAGCTGATCGCTTCAGGCACCCGCCTGGCAACCCTGGAGACGGCAACACCCCTGGCCGACTGCACGGTGATCGGCTTTACCCTCCAGTACGAGCTTTCCTACTCAAATATTCTGAATATGCTGCGTCTGGCCGGTGTTCCACTGCACGCGTCAGAGCGCGGCACCAGTGATCCGCTGGTAATCGGTGGCGGCCCCTGTGCCTATAATCCCGAACCGCTGGCGCCTTTTTTTGATGCCTTTCTGATCGGTGATGGCGAAGAGGCGGTGCTGGACATTTCCGATGCCGTGCGTACCGCCCGCCAGGCCGGCCTTTCAAAATCAGCCATTCTGGAGCGGCTGGCGAAAATCGACGGTGTTTATGCCCCGTCATTTTTTGAGCCAGTGTATCACGAGGATGGGACCCTGGAGAGGATCGATGCCGTCCAGGGCGAGCGCGCCAGGGTGCGCCGGCGTTTTGTGGCTGATCTGGATACGGCACCCTATCCTGATTCTCCGGTCGTCCCGTTCATGAAGACAGTGCATGACAGGGTTGCCGTAGAGGTTGCACGCGGCTGTACCCGGGGCTGCCGCTTCTGCCAGGCCGGATATGTGTACCGCCCCTTACGGGAGCGGTCTCCGGAAACGGTCCTGGATGTTGCCGGTCGGTCACTGAAGGCGACCGGGTATGATGAAATATCGCTCTTGTCCCTTTCAACCGGTGATTATTCCTGCGTCAGCGCCCTGTTGACCGAGCTGATGCACCGCCATGCCGGTGATCGTGTGGCAGTGTCACTCCCCTCACTGCGTGTCGGAACCCTGACCGAGGAGTTGATCAACGAGATCCGCCAGGTCCGCAAAACAGGGTTTACACTGGCCCCCGAGGCCGGCAGTGAACGGCTGCGCCAGGTGGTCAACAAGGGGATCAGCGAAGCCGATCTGCTTGAAACTGCCGCACATGTCTACCAGGCCGGCTGGCGGTTGATCAAGCTCTACTTCATGATCGGTCTGCCGGGTGAAACTGGAGATGACATCCTCCAGATTGCCGACCTTTCCCGGCGGGTCAAGGACCGGGCCAAGCTGGCCGGTGTGCCGGGCGAGGTCAATGTATCGGTCAGCACGTTTGTGCCCAAGGCCCACACCCCCTTTCAATGGGAACCGCAGATATCAAGCGAGGAAACCCGTCACCGCCAGACCGTCCTGCGGGATGAACTCAAGCGTCGCAAGCTCAACTTCAAATGGCACGACGCAGCGCTTTCGTTCATGGAGGGGGTATTTGCCCGGGGGGACCGGCGTCTGGCACCGGTGCTGAAGAGGGCGGTGGAGTTGGGGTGCCGGTTTGACGGCTGGGGCGACCATTTTTCCCGTGACCGGTGGATGCAGGCTTTTGACGAATGCGGTATCGACCCCTCCTGGTACCTGCGCGGCCGGGGTATCGACGAGACTCTTCCCTGGGATCATATTGATTGCGGCGTCAGCCGTCAGTTTCTGCTGGCTGAACGCCAGCGGGCGCTGGAAGGACTGCCAACCCCGGACTGCCGGGCCGGCAGGTGCGGGGACTGCGGCGTCTGTGATTTCTCGCTGATCAATAACAGAAGCGCCGCTGACAGGCCGATCCCGGTCAGCGAAACTCGCGCTGCCGACCCGCCTCTCCCCCGCAGGGTACGGCTGCGGTTTGCCAAAAACGGCATGATGCGCTTTTTGAGCCATCTGGAGCTGATTACGGTGTTTACCAGAGCTGTCAGCCGGGCCGGGGTGCCGATCCTGTTCTCCCAGGGCTTCCATCCCCATCCCCGTTTTTCGTTTGCCACGGCAACGTCGGTCGGAATCGAATCCCGGGCGGAATACATGGATATGTTCATCGCCGACGGCATGACAGCAGACGAGGTCTCAGATCGGCTCAACCGGGTGCTGCCGGCCGGCCTTTCAATTCTTGAGGCCACGCTGATTGACGTTAAATCACCATCGCTCTCGGTGCTGATTGATGCCACTCTCTACCGGGTAAGCCCGATCAATCGCGAGTTTGGTGATCTCGAAACACAATGTGAGCAATTTATGGCACACTCTAGTTTCGTGATTGCACGGTCCAAAAAAGGAACAGCCCAGCAGATCGACCTGCGCCAGGAATTGCGCTCCCTGCAGGTTGGCCGGGACAGCCTGGAACTGGTCGCCGGCCGCGGTAAACCGGTCGAGTATCTGCGGGCCATTACCGGCGACAGCAGTATCGGCATGGACGACCTGCGGGTGGAGAAACTCGCGGTATTCTTCCACGCCTCAAACGATTCGATTTCACATTCATATACGGAAACGGAGTAATGCACATGGGAGCTGAACTGGTTATCAACGCGGCATCCCACGAGACACGGATTGCGCTGATCGAGAACGGGACAATTGCCGAACTCTATATTGAGCGCAGCCGCGAAAAGGGGATCGTGGGTAATATCTACAAGGGCAGGGTTATCAGGGTGTTGCCCGGGATGCAGGCGGCATTTGTCGACATCGGCCTGGAGAAGGCGGCATTCCTCTATGTTGCCGATGTGTTCGACGCCATTGAGGAGTACGAGTCCCTGCTGGATGACGGAAAAAAAGACCACGAGGTCGGCGGCGGCAATGGCCAGCCCCAGCCCGGCCATCCTGATTTCAGGCCGCTGCACCCGATCGAGGATCTGCTGCAGGAGGGGCAGGAGCTGCTCGTGCAGGTTTCCAAAGAGCCGATCGGCACCAAGGGGGCCCGGATAACCTCTCACATTTCCCTGCCCGGACGTCATCTGGTCTATATGCCGACAGTCGATCACATCGGGATTTCGCGCCGGATCGAAGATGAACAGGAGCGCGAGCGGCTGAAGGAAGTGGTCGAGCGCCTCAAGCAGCCCGGCACCGGCTACATCGTCCGGACAGTGTCGGAGGGGAAAAGCGAAGAAGACCTGATTTCCGATATGCAGTACCTTTCGACACTCTGGGCCGAGATCGCCAAACGCAAGGACAAGGCCCATGCCCCGTCGCTGATCCATTCCGACCTTGATGTTGTTCAGAAAGTTGTCCGCGACATCGTGACCGAGCAGGTTGACAAGATCGTTGTCGACTCACGCCCCGACCACGACCGGATTGTCCAGTTCATCTCAACATTCATGCCCAAGATGAAATACTCAATCGAACTGTATGACGAAGAAGAGCCGATTTTCGACAACTTCGGCCTGGAGGTCGAGATCAGCCGTGCCCTGGGTCGCAAGGTCTGGCTGAAGAGCGGCGGCTACATCATCATCGAGCAGACCGAGGCGCTCACTGCCATTGACGTCAACACCGGCCGGTATGTGGGCAAGCACAATCTCGAGGACACGATCTTAAAGACCAATCTGGAGGCGGTCAAGGAGATCGCCTACCAGTTACGGCTGCGCAATATCGGCGGCATCATCATCATCGATTTCATTGATATGGAAAAAGAGGTCAATCGCGACAAGGTATTTGCCGCCCTGGAAGAAGCGCTGAAAGGTGACAAGTCCAAGACCAACATCCTCAAAATATCGGAGCTGGGGCTGGTGGAGATGACCCGGAA
>DCNF01000108.1:0-1326 GCA_002322035.1 Geobacter sp. UBA1603 | reverse complement strand
CGGGTGCGGGAGAGCATCGGCCGGATGATGTGCGAGCCCTGCCCCTACTGCGAAGGGCGCGGCTACATCAAATCAAAGACGACCGTCTGCCACGAGATTTTCCGTGAACTTCGCCGTGAAATGCTCGATATCAAGGGAACTAAGGCGATGGTCTCGGTGCACCCCCAGGTGGCGGACCTCTTGTACGACGAAGAGCGGCGGGGACTTGAGGAGTTGGAGAAGAAGTTCAAAAAGCGGATCACGGTACGGGCAAAACCCGGATTTCATCAGGAACAGTTTGAGATCCTGATCAACTGAAACACTACGGGCTGCTCCGTTGCCGGAGCAGCCCGTAGTGTTGAGTGCGGCTACAGCCTGATCAGGCGGCTTTGCGCATTTCTCCTGATTCATAGCGCTCAGTGAAGTATTCCATTGCCTCACGCATGATATCAGACACGCTTTTGTGGGTTTTAGCCATCAGGTTTTCCAGGTGATCGCGCTCTTCGTCGCTGATCCTCATCGAAATTACGTTGTACCTCGGATTTTCTCTCATTCTGCCCATGATCTGTTCCTCCTTCTGCTATGTTAGGTATGGTGCGTAGCACGTTGTATGCTTTATCTTATGCCAACATCATGCCAACTTTGCAGAAGCTCTTTATTGCTTAATTATTACGAAGTGTTACAAAATAAGACTTGCGCGATCTTTAATGCATGGCCAAAAAAGTGTGCATAAAATGGCACAGCTATGGCGAAAAGTATACACTATTTTGAAACAGCCCGGGTGTTAGCTGCCCGGATCTTTTCGACCACTTCCAGGCCATGGCGCTCCAGCAGCCGGTAAAAGGTTCGGCGGGGAATATTTGCCAGCCGGGCAGCCTTGGCCACATTGCCCCCGCTTTCTTCCAGATAGCGCTGGATCAGGTTTTTTTCTGTCCGGGAGAGGTGCAGTTCGCGTTCGGCCTTGAACGAGGTCCGGCGCCGGTTTACGTCTTCATCGCCGCAGCGCTCGTAGGTATCGGTAAAAACGGTTGGCAGGTTTTCCAGCCGGATAACCCCGTCACGGGCAAGAACCGCCGAGCGCTCGATAATATTCTGCATCTCGCGGATGTTGCCCGGCCAGGGGTAATGCTGCATGGCTTTTACCGCCCGCTCTTCGATGCCGGAGATGTTTTTGTTCAGCTTTTTACGCGCTTTCTCAAGGAAATGGGTTGCAAGATCCGGGATCGAATCGGTTCTGCTGCGCAAGGGAGGGAGCAGAATGCTGAACACATTCAAGCGGTAGTAGAGATCCTCGCGGAACCACCCCTCACGGATGCCGAGCTCAAGATCCTTGTTGGTGGCGGCGAT
>DCNF01000099.1:7304-7462 GCA_002322035.1 Geobacter sp. UBA1603 | reverse complement strand
TTCAACAAGCTCTGGCTGCGCCGCACCACCACCAAGTTCAACGGCGCCTCCTACCCGGTCCAGCGCGCCGCCGCTGCCGTGTATTCGGAAGAAGGGTGGAAGCAGACCAAGGAGATTATCGACTATTACATGGAGAACGCCCGCATCATCCGTGAAGG
>DCNF01000099.1:6412-7074 GCA_002322035.1 Geobacter sp. UBA1603 | reverse complement strand
GAGAATGTGATTGAGGCGGTGGAGAGGATAAAGAAGAATCTGAAGTAGATTTACTGAAAGGGCGCCCAAAGTGGCGCCCTTTTGTTTTCGGGGAATACATGTCACCAACGCTCTTGATCGAAAATGGTTTCAAGTTTTTCTTCTATGCCAATGAACATCTCCCGCGACACATCCATGTTGTTAAGGGGGATGATTATGCTACAATCGACCTCACGACGTTGACGGTCCGTGAAAGTTGCATGAAGCGGTCAGATATGAAAGCAGCGTTGGCTTTGGTAGCAACTCACCGGACAGTATTTGAGAGGAAATGGGATGAATTCTTTAAAAGGTAAAGCGGTGCATGTGGATGAACGCTATCTTCATGTCGAGTTGAAAGACGGCAGAATCATTTCCACGCCGATGAGCTGGTATCCGGAATTGAAGAATGCCACTCTGGCGCAGTTGGCTGATTATCGCTTTATCTGCCGTGGCACCGGCATTGAATGGTCGAATCTCGATTATCACTTGAGTATTGAAGCGATGCTTGCCGAAACACGGTTGGCGAAAGCGGCGTGAGAGGAATTAAGCAAACTGTCCCCGGAATTATCCTTAACTTCCCATTAAGTCGTTCTTCTTGTTATTTTTATTTTTGCATGATATTGTACAATATCTTGTCATTATGG
>DCNF01000099.1:5541-6293 GCA_002322035.1 Geobacter sp. UBA1603 | reverse complement strand
CTGATCACGCGTCGAAAGGGTGAAAGCGTGGTTCTTGTAAGCTTGGAAGACTATGAGTCCATTATAGAGAGCGAATATTTGCTATCCAGTCCTGCTAATGCGTCACGACTACTGCAATCACTTAAAGAGGCACGGTCTGGAAAGCGAACACCAATGGATGCCCTTGGGTTATGAATGTCACTTTCACGCCGACTGCTCTTGACGATCTGCGTTATTGGCTCAAGACGGATAAACGCCAAGCCGAACGGCTTTTAACGCTTCTTGAAGAAATTCGGCGAACCCCTTTTGAGGGCACAGGTAAACCGGAACCCCTCCGTTTTCAGCTTGCCGGTTGCTGGTCGCGCCGGATTGACCGGGAACATCGGCTTGTCTACCAAGTTGAAGAAGTTGAGATTGTTGTTATCGCTTGTAGATATCATTACTGATTTTTTCATTAGTTTGATGCTTTCGTTGTTTAGATTTCCCAAAAAGTCATTGTATGAGTGGTACAACTTGTATAAAGTGCCGACAACAGCGGGTTGGACGAAAGCGTATGCTTTGTAGTGAAGAACATCGGAAAACCGTGTGCGGGAGAACCGCACGCACGGTTTGATGCGGGGGGGCAGGGTGAAACCTGCTCTCTACTCTACCCGGAGTTGTCCCGAAGAGTGCAACGTGGTCGGTACGCCGGGCTCCGGCTTCGGTCCGAGCGGGGAAGGGTACTTCCGGTTGTCGGCTTTCGGCCATCGAGAGAATGTGATTGAGGCGGTGGA
>DCNF01000099.1:0-5502 GCA_002322035.1 Geobacter sp. UBA1603 | reverse complement strand
AGAATTTGAAGTAGATTATTTGAGAAAGGCGGCCAATGTGGCCGCCTTTGTTGTATTACGGTTAATCGTTGTTAAAATCACTGTGCATCACAGAATTCATGGCCTTGCTCCCACATAGCTCGCCCTCGGTCTAATCGGCCGGTTTTCACCGTCCTGCTCCTTGATGTGTGCCACCAATCCTGCCAGTCTCCCCAGGTAAAAGATGTTCGAACCGGCCCGTTCCGGCAGCCCCAGTTCCTTTTCCAGCAGCACCAGGGCAAAATCCACGGTCGGATGAGCCAGTCCCGGTAGTTGTGCCAGCGCCGCCCTGACCTGCCCCTGGCAGCTGCTGGAGGCGGGCAGCCGCTCCAGCAGAAAGCGAGCCCGAGGATCGGCGTCGTACAGCCGGTGGCCGAAGCCGGGAACCGTATCGCCCCGCTGGAGGCGCGACCTGATCACCTCGTAGAGACTTCCCCTGCCGACAGCCTCGTCAAACAGCCCTCGGATCCGCTCAGTGTTGCCGCCGTGGCGCCGCCCCCGGAAGGCGTGGGTGGCCGCCGCCACCGACGCGTAGGGCGAGCAGCCGGCNNNNGCCACGGCCGCATAGGGTGAACAGCCGGCTGAAGCGGTGCAGCGGGCGGTGAACGTAGAGATGTTCAGCTCGTGGTCGGCTACCAGCACCAGGGCGCTGTCGAGTAGTGTTCTGCCGCATTCGTCGAGTCGCCATGCCTTTGCCAGCTCACCAGATATGTCGCCTGACGGCCACACTCCGGTCAGGATCCGCACAAAGCTGGCGATTATCATTACCCCTGCGGCGACCGTGGTTTCCTGGCTAAATCGGTAGGTGCGGGTGTCCTCCCGGTTCAGCATCACCAGGGTCGACAAAAACTGCTCCGCCGGAGATTCGCCGCGACTCCGCACGAGCACTGCATCAATCGCCCGCTGCAGAGCCGGGTCGGGTTCGATCTGCACGAGATTCGGCGCCTCCCAGAGCAGTGTGAGGATCTCCTCGAAGCTGTGCCCCGCCGCCAGCTCCGGCACACAGTGGCCGCGGTAATAGAAGGTTTCGTCGGCAATCAGGGTGATGGCCGATTCAAGGATCGGCGCCCCCCAGTCAGTGGTCTCCCGCAGAGCCTTGGCGGGTGCCTTATGTACCTCGCTGCGGGTGGCCAGACGCTCCACATCCAGGGCGTTGTAGCGGTTGGTTTTTGAACCATCCGCGGTGCGTTCCGAGCGGACCAGCCCGCGGCTGACATATGCATAAAGGGTATTGCGCGACACACCGAGGCGTTCACTGGCCTCGCTGGCTGAAAAATAGCGGGTCATGTCTCCTCCAAATATATTGATTGCGCTATCAAGATTGACAGTATATCCGTCATTGCCGATGATCAGGTCAAGCAAATATTTCAGGAGGTGGAACATGATTGAGCGAATCGACCATATTGTTTTTACCGTGGCGGATGTGGCGGCAACCTGTGCGTTTTACGAGAAGGTGCTGGGGATGAAGGTGGAAACCTTCGGCGAGGGTCGCAAGGCGCTCTGCTTCAGGGCGCAGAAGATCAACCTGCACCAGTACGGTAAAGAGTTTGAGCCCAAAGCCCATGCCCCGGCTCCCGGTACCCAGGATATCTGCCTGATCACCGATGTTCCGATCAACGAGGTGATGGCGCATCTGCAGCAGTGCGGTGTGGCGGTGGAGGAGGGGCCGGTGAAACGGACCGGCGCCACGGGGCCGATCAATTCAGTCTATTTCCGAGATCCTGACCGGAATCTGATTGAGGTATCCAACTACCTCTGACCAGGACAGTAAAGGCGGCCAGTCGGCCGCCTTTGCTGGTTCCGGGCAAGAATATGCTTGAACTTGAGTACTGTATGTGACACAATTTCAGTACGTAATTAGGTGCCTCAAGGAGTCACACAATGAATACCATCCCCGCACAGGAACTGAAACGACGCGGTATTGCAGCGGTTGACGGTTTGATCACACAGGGTGACGTGCATGTTATCCGCAATAACCGGCCCGAGTATGTAGTGCTGACCGAGGCGCGTTACCAGGAACTGGTGGCCGAAGCAGAAGAGGCGTATGTGGCCCGGGTCAAGGCGTCGCTGGAGGATGTGAAGGCCGGCCGGGTACGGAAGTTTGCCTCTGCCGACGATCTCTTACAGGCGTTCGACCTTGACGGAGAGTAAGCGTGTTCAGCGTAACCACTTCTGAGCAGTTCCTCCGACAGGCACGGAAGTTCTTCAAAAAACATCCTGACCTGAAGCCCCGTTTCGTGTCGGTCTTTGAGGCGTTGAAGCAGGATCCGTTTCAACCGAGCCTTGGACTACATCCGCTTACCGGCAAACTGGCCGGATGCCATGCCGTTAGGCTGACCTATTCCTACCGTATTACCTTGACCCTGCTAATTACCGAGCAGGAGATCATTTTGCTCGACATTGGCAGCCATGACGAGGTGTACCGGTAGTCCATACACCTAATGATGCAGGCGGCCAATCGGCCGCCTTTGCTGTTTATCTGCTTGAAATTTCCCGCCGAAACAATCCATACTACACCCCATGGCCAACCGGCCGCCTTTGCTGCATCACACGTTCTCCCGGTAACCGCGCCACTACGACGGTTAGCAACGCCTATGGCTCAGGCTGCTCCTGCGCTGCCGCGGCACTGTTGCAGCGTTCCACCACTTCGCGGAGCCAGGCGATCTCATCGGGAAGGAACTGCTTTGAATGTTCGCTGCCGACGTTCATCGCCAGGTGGAGCGGCGGCATGGTCGTAGCTGCAATCACGTATCCGGGAACGCCGACCCATCTGACATCCTCCCCTGCCCAACTCTTCAGCCGTTCCTCACTGTCAAAAAGCATCAGGTAGTCGTTGCCTTCCGATTCGATGATCAGGGGGAGCACCTCGCCCTCCTCCGGGGCTGGTGCCTTGTCGGGGTTAGTGCTCTCAAAGGTCGGGACACAGAATGTCGTGTTGAGGAACAGGTCGTAAAACTTGGACTGGCGCGTGGCGTCATTCACATCTTTCCGAAATTCCTGCAGCGCCTGATCGAGTTCGGTCAATTCCCGGGGCATCTCGTTGGGCGCTACCACCGGTTGGTCACCAGGATCAGATGATAGCCGAACTGGGTCTTGACCGGGCCGAGCACTGTGTTCAGTTCGCCGGTAAACACCGCTTCGTCAAACTCCTTAACCATCTGTCCGGTGCTGAATGCGCCGAGGTCGCCGCCATTGGCGCGAGAAGGGCAGGTGGATTTAAGCCTGGCGACGTCGGCAAAATCGGCGCCGGCTTCGATTTCATTTTTGAGCTGCAGGCAGACGGCTTCGGTGTCGACGAGGATGTGGCGGGCGCTGGCTGAAGGCATGATCTCTCCTTTACAGGTGGGGCAAAATTTCTGACATAGTAGCTGAAACAGTATGGTACGGCAACCGTCAATCAGGTTCCGACAATCAGATGATATGCAATCAGGTGGTGCGGCGAACTTGAAACCGCTGAACGGGGGGAAAATCTCCCGACCGAAAATTTTGCCGCTTACATCTGTTTGCTTCGTGTTACAATAAGACTGCAAATGTCCTTAAGTTGTTTTTGTGATTCCGTTTGCGGAAAGAATATTGCCATGAAAGTTTTGTTACGCGTGATGACAGTTGCTGTAATCTCCTTGTTCGCAGCGTATGGCGTACCGGTGAAAGTGGCTGCCGCAGCGCTAGAAACCGCCACCTTTGCCGGTGGATGCTTCTGGTGCATGGAAGCGCCGTTCGACAAGATGCCGGGGGTGGTTTCCGTGACCTCCGGTTACACCGGGGGGACGACCCGCAACCCGACCTATGCAGAGGTTTCTGCGGGGAGTACTGGCCATGCTGAAGCGGTTCAGATTGTTTTTGATCCGGCCCGGATCGATTATGGCCGGCTGCTGGACGTATTCTGGCGCAATATCGATCCGACGGTAAAGGATCGCCAGTTCTGCGATCATGGCAACCAGTACCGGAGCGCCATTTTTTATCACAACGAGGCCCAGAAACAGCGTGCCATGCAGTCTCGGGCCGTTCTGGAGAGGAACAAGCCTTTCAAAGAGCCGGTAATGACCGAAATAACCGCAGTCGGCCCGTTTTATGCGGCGGAGGAGTATCATCAGCATTACTACAAAAAGAATCCGCTCAGGTATTCGTATTACCGGGCCAGTTGCGGCCGTGATCGGAGGCTCAAGGAGTTGTGGGGCGCAGAAGCCGGACACTGAGCGTCAGGGGAGGGATACCATGATTTCCAGAAGAGTATTCATGATCGGGGGCATGGTCAGCCTGATCGTAGCCTGTAACAGGAAAGAGTCAATTATGATGATCACGGCGGCAGGATCTCAACAGACGTCGTCAAGTACGGCGCGTTTGCGGCTCTGGTCAACGAAAAACAAGGGGTACGTCATGAGTGATAAAGTCGTCAAAACCGAAGCGGAGTGGCGTGGGCAACTCACTCCGGAACAGTACCATGTGACCCGTGAGCAGGGGACTGAACCGGCTTTCAGCGGCGCAACCTGGAACAACCATGACAAGGGCATTTACACCTGCGTCTGCTGCGGCAACGATCTGTTCAGCTCCGACCACAAGTATGAGTCAGGCACCGGCTGGCCCAGCTTCTGGCAGCCGATAGCGCCCGAGAACGTTAGCACCAAAGAAGATAACGGTTTTTTCATGAAGCGCGTCGAGGTCATATGTAGCCGGTGTGACGCGCACCTGGGGCATGTGTTTAACGATGGCCCCAAGCCGACCGGTTTGCGTTATTGCATGAACTCGGCCGCCATGACCTTTGTCAAAACGCCATGAATTAGCCACTTTTCATAACGCCGGCAGAAGCAAAGTCGCGTCAGGAAGCCGTTGCCCTGAACAAGAAGCTGTGTTATAGCTTGTGTGCACCTGAACCGCAGGGAGACACCCCCTGTGGTTTTTTATTTGCTGCGGAAAGAGAGAATTCATCATGATCAGTACCAGCAACATCAGTCTTGCCTACGGCAAACGCATTATTTTCAAGGATGTCAACATCAAGTTTGTACCGGGCAACTGCTACGGCCTGATCGGCGCTAACGGCGCCGGTAAGTCGACCTTCCTGAAAATCCTGGCCGGCCTGTCCGATCCCGATTCCGGCACGGTGAGCGTTGGCCCGCGCGAGCGGATCTCCTTCCTCAAGCAGGACCAGTTCGCCTACGACGACCACACGGTGTTCAATACCGTGATCATGGGCAATCCCCGTCTGTACGAGGTGATGCACGAGCGGGAGGCGATCTACGCCAAGGCAGAGTTCACCGAAGAGGACGGCATCCGCTCAGCAGAGCTTGAGTCAGAGTTTTCAGAAATGAACGGTTACGAGGCGGAGTCGGAGGCGGCGGTGCTGCTCAACGGCCTGGGGATTCCGGAAGCACTGCGCCACAAGCAGATGAAGGAACTGGAGGGGAGCGACAAGGTGCGGGTGCTGCTGGCCCAAGCGCTGTTCGGCAATCCGGATATCCTGCTCCTGGACGAGCCGACCAACCACCT
>DCNF01000093.1:4538-7573 GCA_002322035.1 Geobacter sp. UBA1603 | reverse complement strand
CTGGGCGAAAAGCTCGGGGTTGACCGTATTGCCGAAACGGCTCGGAAATTCATGCTTGGCTCCGCCATGGGGATCGGTCTGGTCAATGAAAAGCCGGGGTTGATTCCGAGCACCGAGTGGAAACAGAAAAAGTACGGAAAACGCTGGTATCACGGGGAGACGCTTCCGGTTTCAATCGGGCAGGGGGCTGTGCTGATGACGCCGATTCAGCTGGCATCGATGATTGCCACGGTTGCCAACGAAGGGACCGTCTATCGGCCGTATCTTGTCAGGCGGGTCGTTGATGCCGACGGGAAAGTTCTTAAGGAATTCAAGCCGGAACTGCTCGGCAGAACAGGCATCGCTGCCGATAAATTCCGGCTGGTGAAGCAGGGGTTGTTTTCGGTTGTCAATGAACCGGGAGGGACCGGTGCCATGGCACGGCTGTATGATGTGCGGGTCGCCGGTAAAACCGGGACCTCGCAGGTGGTTAAAATGCGTGACAGCAAGGCCGGGACTCCCTACCAGTATCGCGACCATGCCCTGTTTGTCGCATTTGCACCCTACGAAAAGCCTGAAATTGCGGTTGCGGTGGTCGTTGAGCATGGCGAGCATGGCGGTACGGCGGCGGCTCCGATCGCCGGACGGATTCTGCGTGCTTATTTTGACGGTAAAAAACCGCCAGCGCCTGTCCGGCGCGGCGAGACTGCAGATGATGACGAAGAAGCGGCTGAAGGGGAACCGCCGGCGGTGACACCACCCCGTGAACCCCGCCGCTCCGAGGTTTCTGGCAATGATTGACCGGCGTGTGTTTACCTCAATTGACTGGACGCTGGCCGGGATCGTTATCGCGGTCTGCCTGCTGGGCATCCTCAATATTTTCAGCTCGACCGCATCCTACCGGATTGTCAGTGCGCCCTATTACGTCAAGCAGATGAACTGGATGCTGGTCGGACTTCTGGTTTCGCTGGTCGTCTGCAGCCTCGACTATCACATTCTGGAAGACCTTTCCTACTGGCTCTACGGCTTTTTAGTGCTGTTGCTGGTGGCGGTGCTGATCTTTGGCCGTCGTTCCATGGGAGCGACCCGCTGGCTCAATCTCGGATTTTTCTCCATGCAGCCATCGGAACTGATGAAAATAGTCATCATCATTACTTTTGCCCGTTTTTTTAATAATTTTCACGCTGTGGGCGGATTGTCGATGCGCGATATGTTGCTGCCGCTCGGCCTTTTGTCTGTACCAGCGATTCTGATTATGAAGCAGCCCGACCTGGGCACGGCTATCCTGGTGATCCTGATCGCCGGGTCTATGGTGGCCTATGTCGGCATGCGCTGGACAACGGTCGTGACCTTTGTGATGGTGACCATACCGCTCGGCTGGTTCGGCTGGGCAAAGCTGTTGCGCCCTTACCAGAAAAACAGGGTGCTTGACTTTCTGGACCCCGAACGGTCACGGCTTGGCAGCGGTTACCATATAATCCAGAGCAAGATTGCGGTCGGTTCGGGGGGATTCTTTGGCAAGGGGTATCTCAAGGGGACCCAGTCGCAGCTCCGCTTTCTGCCCGAGCAGCATACGGATTTCGCTTTTTCTGTCTTTGCCGAGGAGTGGGGTTTTGTCGGATGCCTTGTGCTGCTGGCGCTTTATGTTTCGCTTGTGCTCTGGGGGTTGACGATTGCCAGTCGCTGCAATGACCGGTTTGGCGGGCTTTTGGCGGTCGGTGTCACCGCCATGCTCTTCTGGCATGCGGTTATCAATATGGGGATGGTGGTCGGCATGTTTCCGGTGGTGGGGGTTCCGCTCCCGTTTTTTTCCTACGGAGGAACGTCAATGATCACATCAATGGTCGGTATTGGCATCCTGCAGAATATCAGCATGCGCCGATTCATGTTCTGATCTTACTTCAGGGCGTATTTCAACTCAATCCAGAGCGTCTCCTGTAACGCTCCACCACTTCCTCAACATCTGCCACGCTCGGACATTTCAGCACCCGGTCGGAAAATAACCGGCACTCATCCAGCGAGTGGTTTCTGATCACCTGTTTAACGGTTGGTATGTTGGGAGCCGCCAGGCTGAACTCATGAATTCCCATGCCGATCAAAAGAAGTGCGTTAAGCGGATCTGCGGCCATTTCACCGCACACGGAAACCTTTTTCCCGGCCCGGTTGGCAGAATCGGCCACCCGTTTGACCGAATGCAGCACAGCGGGATGGCGGGGATTGTAACACGTTCTGACCAGGGGATTGTTGCGGTCGGCGGCAAGCGTGTACTGGATCAGATCATTGGTGCCGATGCTGACGTAATCGACCTCGGGCAGTAAAAAATCGATGTTCTGGACGGCAGCCGGAACTTCAATCATGATGCCGAGTGGGATGGTACACGCTGCCCCGGGAATCGTACCGCTCACCTCCTGCTGTACCGATCTGATAATCCCCCGTACGGTGCGGATTTCATCGACCGATGATACCATCGGCAGCATGATGGTCGGCTGTCCGGCCGGTGACGCCATCAGGATGCCGGCCAGCTGCTCCCTGAATATGTCTTGGCGGTCGAGGGAAATTCTGATTGAACGCCACCCCAGGAACGGGTTGTCCTCGTGGGGAAATTCGAAATATGTCAGCCGCTTGTCCCCACCAATGTCGAGCGTGCGGATATTGACCGGCTGGCCCGGGAACGCTTCCAGTATTTTGCGATAGATGGCGGCCTGCTCATGGCGATCCGGAAAAGACTGGCGGGCCATATAGGGGAATTCGGTGCGGTACAGCCCCACGCCTTCGGCACCATGGAGATGGGCTACCCGCAGGTCTGAGATCAATCCGATATTGGCGCTCAGGGTGATCTGACACCCGTCGGTTGTCACTGCCGGAAGGTGGTTGAATTCCTCCTGCTCTTTCTGGCGCCCGGCCTGTTCCCGCTCAAGCCGTTCGTACTCCCTGACGACGGACGTGTCCGGGTTAAGGTACACATGACCGGAGGTGCCGTCGACAATGATCTGGTCCTTCACGTCAACCGCGTCCATCAGCCCCGCAATGCCGAGCACGGCCGGAATGCCGAGCGA
>DCNF01000093.1:3334-4439 GCA_002322035.1 Geobacter sp. UBA1603 | reverse complement strand
ATCTTCTCGTGGTCCATCATCGCCAGATCGGAGGGATAAATATCCTTGGCGGCGATGATGCGCTGCTCTTCGAGGCGGAACGTTGACTGGTCGTTACCCTCGATGGCGTCAATAACCCTGCGGCCGATGTCTTCCATGTCAGCCGAGCGTTCGCGCAGATAGGGGTCTTCCATGGCGGAAAACGCCTGCACATAGTGGTGCACCACGTCGCTGACCGCCCTTGTGGCCCCGTGGCCCTGCTCGATCAGATCGGTGATTTTCGAGGTGAAGCCCCGATCTTCAAGAATCATCAGGTGCGTGTGGAAAATCGAGGCATCGTCTTCGGAAAGAGTCTCGCTGACCCGCTTTTCCATGTAAAGCGTCTGAATCCGTACTTTTTCCAAAGCCAGCGTGAGCTTGCGAAGCTCTTCGTCACGGCTTCCGACCTTGGCAACCTTGATCACCTTGTCACTGAATCGATCGAGAATGTAAATCCTGCCGCGGCAGAACCCTCCCGATGCTGGAACCCCCGCCAGCATTCGCGAGGTCGTGGTTTTCGAGCCGGAGTGCGCACCCCGCTGAACCTGGATCTTGGCAAGTTCCTGCTCGAACCAGGCCCGCTCCTTTTCGGTCTGCTGGATTGAATCGAGCAGGCGGGCATTTGCGACAATGCTGCTGATCTGAAACGAAATGGTCCGCAGGGCGCTGACTTCGTCATTGGAAAAATTCCGGGCTTCCCGGGTCTGGATAACGATGACGCCGACCGGAGTTTTGCCCTCGAACAGCGGCAGGCCGAGAAACGAAAGAAATTTCTCTTCGCGTGACTTTTTGAAATATTTGTAGCGGGGATGGGCCGGTGCGTTGTCGGTCATGACAACGTTGCGGCTTTCGAATGCCAGGCCGGAAAGCCCTTCATGCACTTTCATCGTAACCGTATTGACGGAAGTCCGAGCGAGTCCCTTGGTGGCTTTCAGCACCAGCGTCTCGCCGTCATTTTCCACCAGATAGATCGAGCAGACGTCGGTTTTCATCCGCTTGGCTACGATGCTGACGATGTTGTCGAGCGTTTCCTGCAGGTCGTGGGAGTGAAGGATGATGCCGCTGATATCTTCCAGCGTTCTGAGGC
>DCNF01000093.1:309-3308 GCA_002322035.1 Geobacter sp. UBA1603 | reverse complement strand
TTCTGAGGCCGATGGAGTGATGGCTGTCTTTCATTAAGAATTCGCTCCGCCGCGTAAGGTTCTGTTTCTTAACTATAAGACATTTTTTATCTAAAGTAAAACCATTCGCGCACCAGTGCCAATATGACCTATTTTCGGTAATAGGCCGGATAATACGCAAAGCGCTGGATAAGACCTCGTGATTCTGGTATGTATAGCGGTCACTTTGTATGCGGAGGGAATCAACAATGGCTGAATCAGCCCGTAATCAAGCGGTCCAGGCCGGATGTGATCTGCTGGAACAGGGAGATGTACGGGGCGCCATCACGCTTCTGGAAGCCTGCTGCCGGGAGCATGACCGGGACGCCGATGCGCTTTTTACCCTGGGCGACGCCTATGCCGAAGACAATCTTCTGGAGAAGGCGATCAGCGTATATCGAAGAGGGCTTGATCTGGCACCCGATGATCCCGATGCTCTTACCACCATGGGTGACCTTTTGTTCGAAGCGGGTCAGCATTCCGATGCGATTGCCATGTACCGCAGGGTGATTGAGCTGGATCCAAAGGATGCCGACGCGCGTGTCAGCATCGGTCTTGTCTACAGCAGCCTGGAGCGGAGCGACGACGCGATACGGGCGTTTCGCCAGGCTATCGAGCTGGACAGTGACAATGTGTTTGCCTGGAATGCGCTGGGGGATGCCCTCTATGGCCGTGGTGACTGCCAAGAAGCTGTTGATGCCTATCAGAAGGGGATTGAGATCGACCCGAGCGACCCGGCTGCCCATTACAATCTGGGGGAGCTCTACTACGATCTTGATGAACTCGAAGAAGCCGAAGATGAGTGCCGCGAAGCGATCAGCCTTGATCCGTCATTCAGTATGGCCTACCTGACCCTGGGTGGTATCTGCATGGACCAGGACAGGATTGCCGAAGCGATAGAGGCATTCGAGGGGTATCTCGCCCATGAACGTTCGTCTGCTGCCGCTGACATGATTTCGGAAGTCAGGGCGGTTGTTGAGGGGTTGCGGGAAGAGCTGAAAGGGTAGACCCAGCTCTGCGGTCATGGGAGCTGAATATTGTCAGGCGGTGAGGTCTCATGGAATTCAAGGCAATGCAGGCAGAAGAGGTCGCTCCGAAACAGTTTACCCGCAGCATTGTCACCCGTTCCGTAGGCGACCTCCCCGCCGGTGACCTGCTGATCCGTGTGCTCTACTCGTCGCTCAACTATAAAGATGCCCTGTCTGCCCTTGGCCGTCCGGGCGTGACCCGCCGTTATCCTCATACTCCCGGTATTGATGCGGTTGGAAATGTGGTTTCATCGGCGGATCAGCGTTTCACTCCGGGCGAGATGGTGCTGGTGACCGGTTATGATCTGGGCATGGACACAGCCGGTGGTTTCGGCCAGTACATCAGAGTCCCGGCCGATTGGGCCCTTGCCGTCCCGGCCGGCCTTTCAGCCCGTCAAAGCATGATTTACGGCACAGCCGGCCTGACGGCCGGCCTGTGCGTCCATAAACTTCGTCTGGCCGGTGTAACCCCTGAAAAGGGTGACGTCGTTGTTACCGGAGCCACGGGCGGGGTCGGCTGTCTGGCAGTCGCAATCCTGGCGCGCCTTGGCTATCGTGTGATCGCTGCAACCGGCAAGAGCGGTGAGGCTGATTTTCTTCATTCTCTCGGCGCGGCAGAGCTGATTGGCCGTGAAGATCTTCTGGCCGGTGCCGACCGGCCGCTGATGAAGGAACGTTTCGCCGGCGCGATTGACGTGGTCGGCGGAACAACCCTGGCGGCAGTGCTTAAAGCTACCCGTTACGGGGGATCCGTTACCTGTTGCGGCCTGGCCGGTTCTCCCGATCTTCCGGCCACCGTCCTTCCTTTTATTTTGCGGGGAATTAGTCTTCTGGGTGTTGATTCAGTACAGTGCCCATCTTCGCTGCGCCGGCAGGTCTGGCAGCACCTGGCCGAAGACTGGCGCCCCGCCGCTCTTGATGATGTTGCCGTAGAATGTACCCTTGAGACGCTGGAACCCCATATTCAGGCCATCATAAAGGGCTTAGTCCGCGGCCGCGTCGTGGTGAGCCTTGCCTGAACACCCTGTTTGGATATCTCCCCCCGCAAAAGCAGCTGCTTATCTCCTTTGAAAAATCGTGGTTGACAAAGTCAAACCAATCTGGTGTAGTGCCTCGGCCTGATCGCTCTAACTATTTAAAATAGCTTGAATATTTTTAGTTTCAGTAAATATGGCGCCGTGGTGAGCCCCAATTTTCAGCAGCGATAAATACCCCCGGGAGGACTACATGCAGAAACAGAAATTCCGTAAAGTCATGGCCGCCAATCGCGGCGAGATAGCCATCCGCATCTTCCGCGCCTGTACGGAGCTCGGTATCGGCACCGTAGCGATCTACTCCGAGGAAGACAAGCTTTCACTCCATCGTTACAAAGCGGATGAGGCCTATCTGGTCGGTAAGGGTAAAGCGCCGATCGATGCCTATCTCGGGATCGATGAAATTATAGCGCTGGCTCTCAAGGCCGATGTGGACGCAATTCACCCCGGGTACGGCTTCCTGGCTGAAAATGCCGATTTTGCTGAAAGATGCGAGGCGGCCGGTATCGCATTCATCGGGCCTACGGCGAATATGATGCGTGCCCTTGGCGACAAGGTGGCCGGTCGCAAGGCGGCACTTGCGGCTGGCGTGCAGGTTGTTCCGGGCACAGAGGATCCGATCACCCGTGAAGAAGAAGCGCTCAAGTTTGCCAAGGATCACGGTTATCCGATCATTATCAAGGCTTCGGCCGGTGGCGGCGGGCGGGGTATGCGCGTGGCCCGCAGCAAGAAGGAACTGCTTGAGGGGCTGGCCAGCGCCAGCAGCGAAGCCCGGGCTTCCTTCGGCAATGCCGATGTGTTCCTGGAGCGCTATATTGAAAATCCCAAGCATATCGAGGTCCAGGTTCTGGGGGATAATCATGGCAACCTGGTGCACTTTTTCGAACGTGACTGTTCGGTGCAGCGCCGGCACCAGAAG
>DCNF01000093.1:0-179 GCA_002322035.1 Geobacter sp. UBA1603 | reverse complement strand
AAGTACCGCAACGCTGGCACAATCGAGTTTCTGGTGGACGGGGAGGGGAACCATTATTTCATCGAAATGAACCCCCGCATCCAGGTTGAGCACACCGTGACAGAAATGATTACCGGCCGCAATCTCGTCCAAAGTCAGATTTTGGTTGCCGAGGGACACAAGCTGTCCGATCCCGAGAT
>DCNF01000069.1:8928-12308 GCA_002322035.1 Geobacter sp. UBA1603 | reverse complement strand
TGGGAAGCGTTGGCCGCATCGACCAGGGTGACAAACTGATTGGGAGACAGCGAGGCGCGGTCCTGAACCTCCAGCCATCCCTGGCCGTAGAAACGGTCGACTTCGTCCGGAGCGACCTCGATATTGCGCGTCCCGGAGTAAAGGTCCTGGATATCGACCTTGTCCGACTCGTAATCCTCGGCAATAAGTCCGACCGCATCGGCCTTGATGCGCAGATTGGTATCCTTGGTGACGAAAACAAGCGGTATGTCCGGGTAGCGGTCGCGCATGTCGATCGCCACCGCCAGAATCCGGTTGTCGTTGCTGTCGCCGCGCAGGTCGGCCGGAAGCTGTTTCAGAGCTTTTTCATTGAACAGCTCGACCCGCAGGATCCCCTGCCCCGGCAGGGTGATACCGCGCGCCAGGGATCCTTTTTCCCGCATGGTGTCGAGAATGCGCGAAATCTGGCGGGCATTGCGGCCGGTTTCATTCATATCCTTCTTAAAGCGATCGATTTCCTCGATCACCGTGATCGGTATCGTAATGTTGTTTTCCTGGAACTTGAACAGGGCCTGGGGATCATGCAGAAGCACGTTGGTATCAAGGATGAAATTTTTCATGGGCGCCTTTCCTGGCGGGATTGTTCGGAAGCGGAGCTACTTTTCAATGATCTGGAAGGTTAATCCGTCGATTTTTCCGAGAATCTTTATCCAGACCGGCCGGTTGCGGTACCGGGCATCGAGAACGACTTCTCCCTCTTTGTTGATGGCGGAAATAACGCTTTCAGGAGAGTCGTTAATCGTAAAGTAGGTATAGATGCCGGTTTTATAGAGTTCTTCCTTGGTGAACGGTCGTTCGGGAGGGAGTGAGCAGGCAGCGCAGACCAGCAGGGTCAACAGAAGCGCGACGGTTTTTCTCATGGGCGGTACTCCTTTAAGCCGCATTTTTGACGCATTCTACAACGGCGGCACAAAAAATAGCAACATCTTCCCGTGAGGTAAACAGGCCGGGACTGACCCGCAGGGTACCATGGGGGAACGTTCCGATCGTGCGGTGGGCCCGCGGGGCGCAGTGTAGACCGGCCCTGACTGCAATGTCATGGTGCTGGTCGAGATCGGTAGCCAGCCGGGAGGGGTCAATGCCCCTGATCGTAAAAGATAGCACCGCACCACGGCATTCCGGGACAGCCGGTCCGTAGAGCGTTATACCGGCCAGGGCGCCCAGCGTCCGGGCAATCTGTTCGGTCAGCTGCCGCTCGTCTGCGGCGATCGACTCGACACCCCGCTCAAGAATGTACTCGACGCCGGCACCCAGCCCGGCGATGCCGGGGAGGTTATGGGTGCCGGATTCAAATCCCTCGGGAAATCCTTCCGGTTGTTCTTCGGAACTGGAATGGCTTCCGGTTCCCCCCTGGAGCAAGGGGGTAATCTGAACATGGTCAGCAGCATACAGGATTCCGGTACCCTGGGGGCCGAGCAACCCCTTGTGGCCGGGCGCTGCCAGAAGATCGATACCGGTCCCAGGCACATCAACCGGCAGGCAGCCGGCCGACTGGGCGGCATCAAGCAGAAACAGAGCCCCGGCCTGGTGGGCGGCAGCCGCAAGTTCATGGATCGGCTGGATCGTCCCGCAGACATTGGATACATGGCCAACGGCCACGAGCCGGGTTTTGCGTTTCAGCGCTGTTTTGAGATCATCAGGGCTGACCAGACCATCTCTGCCGGCAGGCACCACCGTCAGGGACACCCCCTGTTTCTGAAGCAGCGCAAGCGGCCGCAGCAGAGAGTTGTGTTCCATGGAGGTGGTAACCACATGGTCGCCGGAACGCAGCAGGCCCCGCAGGGCAAGATTGAGTGACTCGGTGGTACTGTGGGTGAAGATGATTCGGGACGAATCATCGATCGAAAACAGTCGGGCAAGGGATTCACGGGCACGAAACACGACCCGGGACGCCTCGATCGAGCGCCGGTGTCCGCCCCGCCCCGGAGAGGCGCCGATATCGCGCATGGCGTGCAGTGCTGCGGCGTAGACCGCCTCCGGCTTGGGGTGGCTGGTAGCGGCGTTGTCAAGGTAGATTGGCATTACGTTTCTCGGATCAGCTCTTAAGGAAGTCCGGCCGGTTTTTCCGTAAGCCAGGGGGAATAGATGATCGAATCGGCGATTGAGGCGCCGGAAGTAGAAAATTTGGGCAGAAATGACGATTCAGCCCCTCCGCCCCACCAGTTCTGGGATACCGCGACCGGATCAGCCCCGGAGGAGACCAGGTTAAACCCTCCGTTGCTGCTGAATGAACTGCCGGTGACCGTGGAGCGACCATCATCGGTTCGTAGGGCATCCCTCAGGTTTTCATCGAAGCTGCTACGCTGAATTTTCAGGCGGATACCAGCCAGATGCAGACCAATGTCACGATTTTTCAGGAAGCGCGAGGCGTTGATCTGCCCCTCCCCCCCCTTCAGCCTGGCACCGACGGCATTGGATGAAAATTCACATGAGGTAATTTTTATCCGGCACTCATCGGCATCAAGGCCAGTGATGCTGATGTTTTTGACCTGAACCTTATGCATTGCCAGACCGGAACGGCGTACGGCAATCCCCGTGCGGCTGCCCTGAAGCAGCCCTTCCTGGATTTCCACTTCACTGTCGTAAATATCAAGACCGGTTTCCCCGCCGCTGACGGAAAGGGCGGCGATGACCGCCGTGCTGTCACGCAGCGCCACTGCGGTTGCAGAATGACTGATAGCGGTACTTTTGACCGAAATATTGGAAAAACGGGCGTCAATGGCACGATCTGCCCCTTCAATCCGGCACTGTTCAATCAGGTTACGTTTTTCGCTTGCCAGCAGAAGTATCCCCCCCCAGTCACCCGGACGGGGGTCAGCATAGGCCGAACCAAGCAGCACCGGGCGCTCAGGAGCACCGGCACAGTGGAGCCGCCCCTGCACCACCAGCCGTGCCTTTTTCATCCCGGCTTGGCCGACAAAGCGGACAACCGCACCCGGGTCAATCCGCAAGGTTGCCTGGGGAGCCACCACCACTGAACCGCGAATGATAACCGTTCCCTTCCAGGTTACGTCCTCACTGATAACGGCGTTCTCATACGCCCGGTCCCCGGACCCGGCCAGCATGGTCCGGACCGTTTCGGATCTGGCGGTAACCGGTAATAGAACAATCAATCCCAAGCAAAGACATGCCAGTAGAAAAAGCGTGGGGAAAGCGGCCCTCGTGATCACGAATCCTCCCGGCAGTGGAGAATCCGGTTTCTGCCGGCACCCTTGGCCCGATACAGCAGCTGGTCGGCACGGGCAACGAGGAGTTCCCCGTTCTCCGCATCGTCAGGATAGCAGGCGATCCCGGTACTGATTGTCACCGGGTCAGGAACAGTGCTGCGCAGGACCCTGCGG
>DCNF01000069.1:2061-8897 GCA_002322035.1 Geobacter sp. UBA1603 | reverse complement strand
CCCTGCGGCTTTCGCTCATCACTCGCAGACGGATCCGCTCGGCGACCTTGAGAGCCTGTTTCAAACCGGTTTCCGGAAGAATCACCACAAACTCCTCGCCTCCGTAACGAAACGCAAAATCGATGCTGCGCAGCGATGCTGTCAGGGCCGCACCGATCGTTGTCAGTATCCGGTCTCCCATCAGATGGCCGTGGGTATCATTGAACTTTTTGAAATTGTCGGCATCGATCAGCAAGAGGCTGAGTGTTTTCTTTCGACGACGTGAGCGCTCAATCTCCTGGGGCAGGACCTGGTCAAAATAGCGCCGGTTGAACAGTCCGGTAAGGGAGTCGTTGATTGCCATCTGGCGGGTTTCCTGATGCAGACGGGCGTTATCAATCGCCATCGCGGCGAACGAGGCCAGAACAGAAAGCAGTGACATCCGCTCGGCATTGAAGCTACGCGGGGTAAAATCATCAAGGTAGAGCACCCCTTGGATGACGCCCTTGGTAACCAGCGGAATGCAGATCAGGGAGCGGATCCCCTCCTCTATCGCCAGCGGATTGTTGAAGAAATCGACCACGGCAGTATCTTGAACCAGCAGGATTTCATCGCGACGAAGCAGCTGGTCGGTCAGCCCCCCCGGGGTCAGCAACCAGGACGACCGGGAAACAAAGGAGCTGCTCAATCCGGCATGGGCCCGCAGATGAAGCTCGCCACTACTGGCGTCGTAAAGGGCCACGCTGCCGGCAGGCATTTCAGCGAAATTCATGGCACTTTTCAGGATCGCCGCCAGCAGTTCTTCCAGATCGATGGTCGAGACCGATGCCTGGGCGACCTCGATCAGATCATTCAATGCACGCACCTGCCCTTCGAGTTCAAGAGTCTTAATGGCTGCGTGCTCCGGGGTAGGGATCATGGCACAGTTCTCTGTTTTCTGGATACATTTGAGGGTGTTTGGATGGTCACTACCTAGCATAATTACCGGTGCGTGTAAATTGATTGTTAACGGGGCCGGGCCGGTATGGCATGGCCGACAGCAATAAAATTCATGTGCTTTCAGACGGTTAGCATTTACTCAATTTTTTATTTGACTTGCCATATATGTTGTGGTTTATTTTCCGCCGCCCACAAAATATAGTGGTTATTGGGACACGCCCCGCCTGCGCTCCAATCATTCAAAATGATTCATATTTTTTGCCTACAGGAGAATTTGCACATGAAAAAACCCGCCTCCAGCGCCATTCCCGATCTGTCAAAAAATGCTGCCACCGTTTTGGAAAAACGTTACCTGCGCCGCGACGCGGAAGGCAAAGTCCTTGAGACCCCGGCCGACATGTTCCGCCGTGTTGCCGATACGATTGCGTCCCCGGACAGTAAGTTTGACAAAAAAGCCGATGTCAAAAAGCTTTCAGACACATTCTATCGCATGATGATCGATTTCGAATTTCTCCCCAACTCGCCGACACTTATGAATGCTGGCCGCGTCCTGGGGCAACTGTCAGCCTGCTTTGTCCTTCCAGTGGGTGACTCGATGGAGGAGATCTTCGATGCCGTTAAATACACAGCCCTGATCCACAAATCCGGGGGTGGCACCGGGTTTTCATTCTCGCGGCTGCGCCCGGCCAATGACGTGGTCAGCTCCACCACCGGCATCTCCAGCGGACCGCTCTCATTCATGCGGGTCTTCGACATCGCCACCGAGACCATCAAACAGGGTGGAACCCGTCGGGGCGCCAACATGGGTATCCTGCGTGTCGATCACCCGAACATCATGGATTTCATCATGTGCAAGGCCGACCAGAAGCAGCTCAACAATTTCAACATTTCCGTCGGCCTGACCGAGACATTCATGCAGGCCGTTGAACGCGACGAGGAATATGACCTGATCAATCCGCGCGACAAGAAAATCTGCGGCACCCTCAATGCCCGCAAGGTGTTCCAGCGCATCGTCAAGCAGGCCTGGGAAAACGGGGAGCCCGGAATCATCTTCCTTGACCGCCTAAACCGGGACAACCCGACACCGCACATTGGCGAAATTGAATCCACCAACCCTTGTGGCGAGCAGCCGCTTCTTCCCTACGAATCGTGCAACCTGGGATCGATCAACCTGGGTAAATTCGTAGCCGACGGCACCATCGACTGGAAGCGCCTCAAGGGCTGCATCCACAACGCAGTCCATTTCCTTGACAACGTCATCGAAGCCAATAACTATCCGCTGCAGCAGATCCACGACATGACCCACGCCAACCGCAAGATCGGGCTGGGCGTCATGGGCTGGGCCGATATGCTGATCCTGCTGGGTGTTCCCTACAATTCGGCCGAAGCGGTCAAACTCGGCAAAAAAGTCATGAAATACATAAACGACGAGGGGCACCTGGCTTCCCAGGAGTTGGGCCGGCAGCGCGGTTCATTCCCCAACTTCAAGGGTTCGCTCTTCGATACGAAGGGTGCTGTACCCCAGCGTAACGCCACCGTCACCACGATCGCACCCACCGGTACCATCTCGATTATCGCCAATGCATCCTCCGGTGTCGAACCGCTCTTTGCCGTGTCTTTCGTAAAAAACGTCATGGACGGCACCAAACTGGTTGAAGTTAACCCCTACTTTGAGCAGCTGGCCAAAGAACGGGGTTTCTACTCCCAGGAGCTGATGGAGAAAATCGCCGAACACGGCACGGTGCACGACATCGCAGAAGTACCGGCCGACATCCGCAAGGTATTTGTGACCGCCCACGACATCACTCCCGAAGATCATATCCAAATGCAGTCGGCCTTTCAGCTCCACACGGATAATGCCGTCAGCAAAACGGTCAACTTCCCCAACTCCGCCTCCATCGACGACGTGGAGAAGGTCTATATGCTGGCTTACGAAACCGGCTGCAAAGGGGTCACCATCTATCGCGACGGGTCCCGGGACGAGCAGGTGCTCTCCACCGGCAAGAAAGAGGAAAAAACTGCTGTGGCCGCAGCAGAAGAGGAAAAAAAGGCCATCAAACGGGATCGTCCCAAGGCGCTCAAGGGATGGACTCACCAGATGCAGACCGGCTGCGGGCCGCTCTACGTTACGATCAACGAGGACAACACCGGCCTGTTCGAACTCTTTACCACCATGGGCAAAGCCGGCGGCTGCGCCGCCTCCCAGAGCGAAGCAATCGGCCGCATGGTCTCACTTGCCTGGCGTTCGGGCGTCCAGGCCCGCCAGGTGGTCAAACAGCTGCTGGGAATCTCCTGCCACTGCCCATCCGGGTTTGGCGACAACCGCGTTCTCTCCTGTGCCGATGCTGTTGCCAAGGCGATCCAGGCCCATATGATCGCCAACGGGTATGACATCAACGCCGAATCGGCCCGGCTTGACCGCGGTGCCTGCCCCGAATGCGGCGGGACCGTTGAACATGAAGGCGGCTGCTCGGTCTGCCGCTCATGCGGCTACTCGGAATGCGCCTGAAGTCGCTTCGCGCTGACGAATACGATGCTGGCAACACCGGCGCCGGGAAAACCCGGCGCCGTTTTTCTACCAGCCTTACCTGAAAAGAACCACCAGGCGGTACAACACCCCCCATGACCAGAACCGGCTCAGCACATACACTTCACTACGGCTGGATCATTGTTGCGATCGGCTTTCTGATCATCTTCGCCTGCATCGGTCTGGCACGCTACGCCTACACCATGCTGCTCCCCTCGATGCAGGCCGGACTAGAACTCCCCTACGACAGAATGGGATTCATCGGGACGGGAAATTTCTGCGGATATCTGCTGGCGGTTATTCTGGCACCGCGACTGATCAGGCGTTTTCGCCCCCGCGCCGTTATCGGCGGCGGTCTGGCATTGCTGTCACTGGCCCTGTTCGGCATCGGCCTGTCGAGCGGATTTATTGCACCGTTGTCACTCTATTTCATCGTCGGGATCGGTACCGGGTGTGCCAACATCCCCACAATGGCTCTGATCAGCCACTGGTTCCGCAGTGACCGCCGGGGCACGGCGGCCGGCCTGATGATAGCAGGCAATGGCGCCGCCATAATGCTGGCCGGATGGCTGGTACCCCGCCTCAATCTGCTGTACGGAACCAACGGCTGGCGCGGCGGATGGCTGCTGCTGGGGAGCATCGCCCTGGCTGTGACAGCACTGTCGATCTGGCTGGTGCGTAACCATCCATCGGAGATGGGACTGGAACCGCTCGGCACCGCGCCACCAGCCGCACCAAACCTGCCGGCCACAGATGAGCGAAGCGGTGACGGTGCGCTCCTGGTCCGGCTCGGACTTCTCTATCTCGCCTTTGGCGCAACGTTCATGATTTACGGCACGTTCATCGTCACCACCATGGTGCGTGAATATGGATTCGATGAAGCACGGGCCGGCCATTACTGGTCATGGGCCGGATTCTTCAGCTTTTTCTCCGGAATTTTGTTCGGCACCCTTTCCGACCACATCGGTCGCCGTCATGGGCTGGTGCTGGTGTTTGCGGTCCAGACCGCTGCTTATCTGCTGGCCGGATCACAACCCACCCCCGGCATTCTTCTTCTGTCAATCGGGCTCTACGGCCTGGCTGTCTTTGCCATACCGGCCATAATGGCAGCCGCAGTGGGAGACTATCTCGGGCTCCCCCGTGCAGCAGCCGCGTTTTCGACCATTACTATTTTCTTTGCAGCCGGCCAAACCATCGGTCCCGCCATTGCAGGCATGATTGGCAGGTCTACCGGAAACTTTTCCGATGCATATCTGCTGGCGGGGTGTATCACCATGTCGGCGATGATCTTCACCCTGTTTCTTCCACCTCCCCGCAGATAACATTCAGTCGTTTTTCAGGAACTCCCTGTTGACCAGATTAACAGGTGCGCCGGCCTGATATGAAGCGATATTGCCGGCCAGGATCGTCATCAGCCGGCGCCGGGCCGCCAGTGATGCCCAGGCGATATGGGGCGTGATCACACAATGCGGGGCAGTGCGCAGCGGGTTTTCATCCAACATCGGTTCCGCCGCCACAACATCCAGACCCGCTCCGGCAATAACTCCACGCTGCAGCGCATCAGCCAAATCGGCCTCGTTGACCAGCCCTCCCCGGGCAACATTGAGCAGAAACGCACTGCTTTTCATCAACGAAAGGGTACGGCTATTGACCATGCCGCAGTTTTCAGCCGTTTGCGGGCAATTGAGCGATACGACGTCAGCCGTTGAGAACAGTTCATCAAGCCCGACGAAACGAACCGGAACCGGCCCCGGATCAGCCGGAATTCGCGGCGCATGGGCGATTATCCGCATACCAAAGGCCGCACCGACCCGCGCCATAGCACGACCGATTGTACCGTAGCCGATAATGCCAAGGGTCAGGCCGTCCAGTTCGACAATCGACTGCTTCCAGTAGGAATGATCGGGATTTCGGCACCACTCGCCCCCCTTGATTGACCTGTCATGCAGCCCGATTCCGCTGGCCAGCTCCAGCAGCAGCCCAAAAGCCGTCTGTACCACCGACTCGGTCGAATAGGCCGGGATATTGGATACCGGTACACCCTGTGCTCCCGCTGCAGCCACATCGATGTTATTGTAGCCGGTCGCCAGCATTGAGATGTACTTCAGGTTTGGCAATTGCTTGATGGTATCGGCATCAAGCTTGACTTTGCTGGTCAAGATGATGTCTGCCTCGCGGGAACGCTCGAGTTTCAAATCGGGCGGAGTACGGTCGTAGACTACCAGATTTCCCAGAGCCGAGATCGGGTCCCAGGGGTTGTCGCCAGGGTTAATGGTATAGCCGTCAAGAATTACGATTTTCATGGATCCTCCGGAACGTACGGGGTGATGTCTTGTGGGTTTTGTATCAGAAAATAAAGCGCCCTGCTTCGAAATTTTCGGAGCAGGGCGCGGTAAACTTCATGTTTAAAATAAAGTAACCATATTTAACCCATTATAATCACCAGATCTTCTTTCTCAACCTTGCCACCTTCCTTGAACTTGACATCAGCCACGGTGCCATCCGATTTTGCCTTGATATTCGTCTCCATCTTCATGGCCTCGGTCACCATCAGCACGTCGCCGGCTTTAACCTGATCACCAGCCTTGACGTTCACCTTGAGCACCTTGCCCGGCATGGGAGCGCCGATATGATTGGGATTGCCCTTATCCGCCTTCTCGGCCACAGCCGCATCAGTCTGGACCGACTGATCCCGCACCGTGACAGAACGGGCATTGCCGTTAAGCTCGAAATAGACCTGACGGGTGCCGTCCCCATGCACCTTTCCGATCGCATTCAGCTTTATGATCAGGGTTTTGCCGGCCTCGATATCAAGCGACGTCTCCTGCCCCGGCTCAAGGCCGTAAAAGAATATCGGCGTCGGAATCACCGACGTATCTGAATAATCCTGGCGATGGCGATCAAACTCCGGATAGACGTTCGGGTAGAGAATGGCTGAGATCAGCGCCTTGTCGTCAATCCTGTGCCCAAGGCGCTCTTCCAGCTTGAGGCGTTCTTCCTCAAAGTCAACCGGTTCGAGCAGTTCCCCCGGACGGCAGCTGATCGGCTCCTGCCCCTTGAGGATGATCTTCTGTAGCTCCTGGGGCCACCCCTGGTAGGGCTGCCCCAGCATCCCCTTGAACATGCCCACCACTGATTCGGGAAACGCCAGTTCCTCCTTGGAGGTGAAGACGTCCTCTGGCTCCAGGTTATTTTTGACCAGGAACATGGCCATGTCGCCGACAACCTTGGATGACGGAGTCACCTTGACAATATCGCCGAACAGCATATTGACCTTGTGGTACATCTCCTTGCAGTCGTCCCAGCGCTCAATCAGGCCAAGACCGGCAACCTGCGGCTTGTAGTTTGAATACTGGCCGCCGGGGATTTCGTGGTGGTACACCTCAGCAGT
>DCNF01000069.1:853-2007 GCA_002322035.1 Geobacter sp. UBA1603 | reverse complement strand
CTCCCAGTAGTTGGCCAGCTGCTGCAGGCCGTCCTGGTCGAGCTTCGGGTCCCAGGGGCTGCCGGCCAGCACCGCCGCCAGCGAGTTGAGGTTGGGCTGCGAGGTGAGGCCGGAGAGCGAGGAGAGCGCCGCGTCCATCACGTCCACGCCGGCCTTGGCCGCCTCGAGCAGCGTGGCCGAGGCCACGCCCGAGGTGTCATGGGTGTGCAGGTGGATGGGGATGCCCACCTCNNTAATTTGAGAGCTTCTGCAGACCGGCGGCATTGACCTGCGGGTCGCGCTCGGTCCCTTCCAGGGCAGCCACCAGGGCATTCAGGTTGGGCTGGGCTGTCAGACCCGAGAGCGAAGACAGTGCCGCATCGACAATATCAACCCCCGCTTCAGCAGCCATCAGCAGCATTGCTCCGGCATTGGACGATGTGTCATGGGTATGCAGGTGGATCGGGATCCCCACGCTCTCTTTGAGCGCCTTGACCAGCTTGTAGCCGGCAAACGGCTTCAAAAGACCTGCCATATCCTTGATAGCCAGGATATGGGCACCCATCTTCTCCAGCTCTTTCGCCATGCCGACGTAGTATTCAAGCGGGTACTTGTCCCGCTTCGGGTCGGTGATGTCGCCGGTGTAGCAGACCGAGGCCTCGAGGATCTTGTTCTGCTTGCGGACCGCCTCCATGGCGACCGCCATCCCCTTGGTCCAGTTGAGGGCGTCGAAGACGCGGAAGACGTCCACCCCGCCCTGGGCCGCCTCGTGGACGAACTTCTCCACCACGTTGTCCGGGTAGTTCGTGTAGCCGACGGCGTTGGAGCCCCGCAGCAGCATCTGGAACAGGACGTTGGGGATCTCCCGGCGGAGCGCCGCCAGGCGGGCCCAGGGGTCCTCCTTGAGGAAGCGCATCGCCACGTCGAAGGTGGCNNCAGATCTTGCCGCTCTTGCGCACCGCTTCCATGGCCACCTGCATTCCGGTGGTCCAGTTCAGCGAATCAAACACGCGGAAGATGTCGACTCCGGAGTTGGCGGCCTCTTCAACGAATTTCTGGACTACGTTATCCGGGTAGTTTGTGTAGCCAACGGCATTGGAACCGCGCAGGAGCATCTGAAACAGGATGTTTGGGACCGCTTCGGACAACTTGTGCAGGCGCTGCCAAGGGTCCTC
>DCNF01000069.1:432-595 GCA_002322035.1 Geobacter sp. UBA1603 | reverse complement strand
CCTTGCTGCCGAGCGGCCGCGGCCGTGTGCAGTCGACCTCCGGAACCCGGGCTTCAACCAGTTCGGCTGATTTAAGCGGCTTGGCAACACCGGGCGAGCCGTTGACAATCACGTCGCCCAGAAATGACAGGACCTTGCTGGCACGGTCCTTTTTCTCGCGGAA
>DCNF01000069.1:0-122 GCA_002322035.1 Geobacter sp. UBA1603 | reverse complement strand
CGGTAGGTGGTCAGGGTGCCGAAATCAGGCGCGAAATTATTGGCCGGGTCCTCGGTCGTAATACGGCACTGAATGGCGTATCCCCGCATATCGACGGCGCTCTGGGAGGGGATGTTGATCTC
>DCNF01000105.1:25399-25664 GCA_002322035.1 Geobacter sp. UBA1603 | reverse complement strand
AGCGACTGGGCCTTGCGCCACCTCGATCAGTTCCCGGTAGAGGTCAACCGGGCAGATTATGAGCTGCTGCTGCGGGTGCCGGGCATCGGCATCCGCTCGGCCCAGCGCATCGTGCAGGCCCGACGCCATACCCGGCTGTCGGAAAGCGATCTGAAAAAGTTGGGAGTGGTGCTAAAACGGGCCAGATACTTTGTTACCGCCGGAGAACGCTACTTGGGAGGCATACGACTTGACGGTACGGGGCTGGCGGAACGCCTGTTGTCGG
>DCNF01000105.1:24952-25390 GCA_002322035.1 Geobacter sp. UBA1603 | reverse complement strand
CGGTTGATGCAGCGGCGGTTCAATGGTGACCGCCGCCCGGCACGACTGGATCAGCTGGAACTGTTCACGCAGGAAGCTGAAGTGTCGGCAGTAACGGGGGAGTTGTGATGTTCAGAAAACCAATTGGTTTGTATTGCGCAGGAACCGCCCCAGTGATAGCATAGTGATATCAACGGAGGTGCGTAATGCCACAACTACTGATCAGGAATCTTGAAGAACAGACCATAGCTGTGCTCAAGGAACGCGCTAAGCGCCACAACCGCTCGCTGCAAAAAGAGGTTCAGTTGATCCTGGAGGAATCGGCGACTCGCCCCGATGAAACGCCATCGGCTATCGCCGAGCGCTGGCAGGGATACTTTGCCGGGCGTTCGTTCAGTGACAGCACCGAACTGCTTCGCGAGGACCGTGAACGGTGAGCCGTCTGGTTATCGACGCCAG
>DCNF01000105.1:22293-24832 GCA_002322035.1 Geobacter sp. UBA1603 | reverse complement strand
CCGGATCTGATTTTTCCCGAATGCGGAAATGTCCTCTGGAAGAAATGGCTGCGGCAGGAGATCGAAGCACCGTTCATTGCCGGGCTGCTTAAGGATCTTGGCAGAATGAATCTGGTGGTTGTGCCAGCCTTCTCCCTGACGGTAGAAGCGGCCAGAATCGCCGTCACCTGGCGGAGAAGCTATTACGACAGCGTTTATCTGGCATTGGCGCAGGCCAGCGGCTCGCGCATGGCAACCGCCGACGAGAAATTGTGCAATGCTCTGCACGGGACCAATCTGGCTGATGTCGTACTATTTATCGGAAATCTGTGAGGAACAAATCGAGCGCAATACCGTGGCGTCCGGGATTATCAAGCATGCGTCATTGGATGTTCTTTCAGATATACACGCAGTGCTTCATTCATACGGGTCTGCCAGCCCTTCCCCGTGGCCTTGAAAGCGGCAAGAACATCACGGTCAAAGCGCACGGTCTGTGAATCCTTAACACCGCTACCTAATTTGCGACCCGTTTTTTTGGCAAGCATCTCATCAGCCACTTCCTTGCTGAACAATTGTGGAAGGACCTCGGAAGCCGGCAGGAAATGTTTGAAATCTTCTTTGGTCAACTCCCTTACTTCGCCATCTTTATCGGTTAATGGTAAGCGGTTTGCCATATTTATAACCCTCCCTTTTGTTTGCTTTGCGAAAACTGATTACTCGAACAGCATCACCAACGGGGGTAAAACAGAGAATATGAAGACGATGATCAAGATATCTGACCGCAAGATCTATTTCGATTACTACAACAACGAACGATCGCACCACTCGCTGGACATGAAAACCCCGGCAGAGGTATACTTCAACGGACTACTTGAGCAGGCTGATCTTTCAAAGAACAAGGGGCATTCAACTGGGCTGAACCAAACTTAATTTCATCACTTTTCTGTCTAGACAACCGTCAGTACCTTACCTCTTTCTCTCAGAATTAACGGGTGATTACAGCTCATCGACTATTCAACGTTGGGACACTACTGGTTAAGAAAATACACTTACCTAGTGAAATCTAACGCGATACATGATATTCTTCCAGCAATGGAGATGAGCTGAATGCCAACAATCTTACGATCCGGGCCATACAGGTTTTACTTCCATAGTCACGAGACAACGGAGCCGCCGCATATCCACATTGATCGTGACGACCAGACAGCAAAATTCTGGATTGACCCGGTTGCCTTGGCATCAAGCATTGGCTTTTCCCCGCGAGAACTGCGGACAATACAAATGCTGGTATTCGAACACCGCATAACCTTACTGGAGGCATGGAATGGGTACTTTGGCGCTTAAAGCTGACGAGCGAGTCAGAAACATTCACATAGATGATGATGTTATTGCTGTTGATCTTATGGACGGTAGAAGCATATCCGTCCCACTGATCTGGTATCCCCGTCTTGCCAATGCTACGCAGAAAACCCGTGAAAACTGGCAGACAAGCGGAGGCGGCTACGGCATCCACTGGCCTGACATTGACGAAGACTTGAGTACGGAAGGACTCTTGCGGGGTGCTCCTGCCCCACGTTCAGCTTTCAAATAGTTGGAGTTATCCTTAACCCTCCCGGTAATGGTAACAGAAAAATCAGTGACATTTCAGTTTATTGACAGTGTCGAAGCCATGTGTACGGAAGGCTTCTTACGCAGCGCTCCTGCGCAATTACAGCTCCGTAGCCAACGCTCCCCACGGTCGTATTGAAACATTCCCGTTCATCATTTCCCGAGCGCCACCATACACCAACTGTGCCGGGCGATCAGGAATACCGGACAATTCGCACCATTTTTTCAATGATGTCATGGAATCTGCCACGATAGTCTGGCCGGACTTTATCTCAACCGGCATCAATGTTGCTCCGTCATCGAGCAGCAGATCCACTTCCAACCCTTTGCTGTCACGCCAGAAATAGAGATCGGCCTGTTCTCCGCGGTTATATCTTTTTTTCAAAAACTCCATCACCACCATGTTCTCAAACAGAGCCCCCCGCTGGGCATGAAAAGCCAACTGCTCCTGCTCGCGCACCCCCAGCAGCCAGGAAGCCAGCCCGGTATCAACAAAATAGAGTTTGGGCGACTTGATAAGCCGTTTATTGAAATTGTTGAAATGGGGCCGGAGCAAAAAAATGATATAACTCGCCTCCAATACTGAAATCCACGCGGATGCGGTATTGTGGGTGATACCACAGTCAGAGGCAAGAGAAGAGAGGTTGAGCAGTTGACCGGTTCGCGCTGCGCACATCCTGACAAAACGCTGGAAGGAAGAGAGGTCTCGCACATTGATAATCTGGCGGACATCCCGTTCGATGTAGGTGTTGATGTAGGCAGGAAACCAGTCTGACGGAGCCAGCTCCCGGTCGTAGAAAGGGGGATACATACCGTACAGCATGAGTTTGTCGGCACTGTCCGGCAGCTTGCCGGCATGTTTCAGCTCATCCATGGCAAAGGGAAGAAGCTGCACCAGACCAACCCGCCCGGCAAGTGATTGGGTTATCCCCGAGAGCAGGCCAAACTGCTG
>DCNF01000105.1:7521-22238 GCA_002322035.1 Geobacter sp. UBA1603 | reverse complement strand
ATATTTCCCCGGAATTAGGTTGCTATCTATAAAACCTTGCAGGTACGAAAAAAGTTGCGGAGCCCGTTGCACTTCGTCGAGAATCATGCCGTCCGGGTATGTTGAGAGGAGCCCTCGCGGATCGTTTTCAGCCAAAAGACGCGTGTCCGGGTCTTCAAGCGTCAGATAGGGTTTGTCGGGAAATGCACATTTGGCAAGGGTTGTTTTGCCTGACTGGCGCGGTCCGGTGATGGCAATAACCGGAAACCCCTTGGCAAGACGCATGATGGTTGTAAATGCTGTTCGTTGTATCATGCCGGGACAATACCACGCTGGTACATATTGTCAATTCAATTTACAATTTGTACAGAAAATGATGCGCCGTATCGCGATCTCCCAGATTAACCGGGATTACTTCATGCTCCGTGATTATAAATTCCAGGGTAATATGGTAAGATAGGCCGATGGAAAATGAATGGGGGCCTGACAATCGGCCAGACAGGAGATGCAGGCAGAATGAGGGATGGCAGGGTTTACATCTACGACGGCAGTTTCGAAGGCTTCCTCTGCGCTGTGGCCCATGGCCTCGATACAGAGGCGGTGCAGCTTGAGTTTGCCGCAGCCACAGACAACAGAAATCTCTCGTTGTTCTGCGGAGAGGAATTCGAGGTGCCAACCGTGCGGGAAACGGCGCTGAACTTCCGGAAGCGGTTTATCACCGCAGTTTCCCGGGAGGCCTTCGCAACAGTCCGCTACGCCTTCCACAGCCGGCAGCCGGGCATCGAAACCCTGCTCTGGCGCTATCTGTCACTCGGGCTGGAGACAGGCCGGAGCCTCGACAGCATGCTGACCAGAGAGCCGGTCCGCTCTGTCCACGGAATTGCCCAGAGAGTGGCCCGCGAAGCCCACAAGTTCAAGGGATTTGTCCGGTTCCGCGAGGTGTCGGATGGATTCCTCTATGCCGCCATCGAGCCGGATTTCGACATTCTCCCGCTGATCGCATCTCATTTCACCACCCGCATCGGCGATCGTCCATGGGTTATCCACGACCTGAAGCGCGCCCAGGCGGCAGCCTTTGAGGGCCAGACCTGGAGACTGGTCCAGGGGATCGAGCAAAAAAGAACGCCTGCCCTCACCGATGAGGAACAGGCGTTCACCATGCTCTGGCAGCGCTATTTCAAACATCTGGCCATCGATTCACGCTGCAATCCGAAGCTCCAGCAGCAGCATGTGCCGCTGAAATACCGCACCCATCTTACCGAGTTTACAGTCCGGTGACCTCACGATCCTTCGGGTATTCAACGATAATCCCGAAGGTAATCTCCTTCTTCTCCCCCGGTTTGAGCGGCAGCTTCCACAGCAAAGAGCCATCAGCCTTTACCTCATCGGGCTTGAGAGATGGCTCGTCCAGCGACACCTTGATCTCGGCATCGCCGGCCAGCGGCAGCTGGTCCCGCACCAGTACGGTCTGGCTGTCGGAGCGGAAATTGGCGACCTCAATCCGATAGCGGTAGCTCATGCGGCTGCCGCCGAACATACCCGCCTCCTTGTGCTGCTTCAGCTCTTCACGCTTGACCGTAACCTGGTCGTCACTGCCAAAGAACAGGCCGAATTCCTCACCAACGGCAACCTTTTTCAGCCAGGACGAACCGGTGAACGAATTGCCGATAAAGGTGCTGACCTTGCCCGGCAGCAGTGGATAGGCCGCCTTGTTGGTGAGCTTCGATGACAGGAACACCGCCGGTGAAAGTTTTGGGGCCGCCTGGAACTCCAGGTTGACCGGAAGCTGGTTTACCGCCAGCACCGTGCTGTGCTGGCTCCCGTCAGAAGGGATGTCGAGCGGGCGCGGGATGCGGAAACTGACCGAAGTCTGCTCGTCGCTGACCTGGGCCGTCTGGAAAGCGGCCGGCGCCGATTCGGCCATAACTCGCGGCATCTCCTGCTCGTCCATATCAACCATACGGGCGGCCTTCTTGGCCCGCATCGGCGCGGGTGCAGCCATAACCGGCATCGGAGGCGGCGGGCGGTAGAAGGAGATACGCCAGGGCGAAAGCTCCGGGGGAGCGCCCCCGGCAGCAGGGCGGGCAGTGGAAAGGGTCAGACTGACGTCGTTCCAGTCTTCGCCGGTCTGCTGGCGGACCAGGGCGCGGGCGGTGAGTTCGGCCTGCTTGCCGTCGCGGGCCAGACGGACGTCGTAGACCGGTTCCCATCCGGCCTGGGGCAGTACCGCTGACAGTTCCAGCCCCAGCTCACCGGACTGGGCGACCTCGACTCCGACCTCGACCGTCTTGATCTCCTTGCGGCTGCTGCCGGCAACCTCGTCACGCTGGCGCCGCAGGGCGTCGATCTTGTCCTTGATCTGGCGCTTTTCATTGTCGATGTCCCTGGTCTGCTCTTCCACCTTGGTAATCCCGGCACCAACGAAGCTGGATGCATCCAGCAGTTCGGCATTGGTGGGGCGGCCAATGGCCAGCTCTTTGGAAATGCGGTCACCCCAGGCAACGCGGATCGATTCGATAAAGGACTTCTGCGACACCAGCCCGGCACGCTTGGCATCGAGCAAACCAGAACGGCGCTCCAGGGAGCGGATCTCCTCGTCGATCACGCGGGCCTTCTTCTCGGCGGCCTGTTCCAGAAATGTGCGCTTGACCTCGATGCCGGTGATGGTTGCGCCGGCACTCCCCTTGCCTTCAACTCGCACAGAATCGTCCTGGAGAATCACCGGCAGGCCGGCGAAGGTAACCGTCCAGCTCCCGGGAGTAAGCGCCACCGTTGCTGTGCGGACGGTCATGGCCCGGTCCGGATAGACAGTGACCGCCGAGATGCGCGGCTGGGCGATGATCGCTTTGGGGGGGGCTGCTGAAACGGCGGCCGGCAGTGCTGACACAAGCAGGAGTATCGACAATCGAAGCATGGATCTACCTCCTTCACACGATAACCTCTCCTGTAAACGGAGAAGCCGGAATTCTGCACTACTCCTTCGCGGAGCGGTTCACGGTGAACGGCCCCCAGGCCTGGTCGACGCACATCACTTCCAGGGTATTGATGTTGACATGCGCCGGACGGCCGACCACCCAGGCCACCGTTTCAGCGATATCTGCGGCTGTCAGCGGTTCGGTACCCTCATAGACCTGGCCGGCTTTTTCCTCATCCCCCTTGAAGCGCACCTTTGAAAACTCGGTTTCAGCCATACCGGGCTGGATGCAGGTCACCCGAACCTTCGTGCCGGCCAGGTCACAGCGGAGATTTCGGGAGAACTGGGTCACAAAGGCTTTTGTTCCGCCGTAGACGTTGCCGCCCGGATAGGGCCAGGCACCGGCAGTGGAACTGATGTTGACGATATGGCCTCGATTGCGGGCCACCATGCCGGGCAGGATAAAACGGGTGCAGTACATGAGCCCCTTGATATTGGTATCGACCATGGTCTCCCAGTCGTCAAGGTCAACACGGTGGGCCGGCTCCAGACCAAGCGCCAGGCCGGCGTTGTTCACCAGCACGTCGATCTCACGGAAGCGCTCTGGCAGTGAATCAACCGCCCCCTGCAGCGCTTCACGGTCCCGCACGTCAAGTGGGATAATATGGACGTCACAGACAGGGGAGAATTCCTCCTGCAGCCTGATCAGCGGGTCAACCCGCCGTGCGGTCAGCACCAGGCGGTTCCCCGGGGTCGCAAACACACGGGCGCAGGCTTCGCCGAACCCGGCCGACGCTCCGGTGATGAAAACAGTCTGCCCGTTCATAGCTGTTCCTTTCCTGTTACTATCAGTTTGAGACGCTCCAGCACACGGTCCGGCATGACGGAGAAACGGCTGCAGACCTCCAGAAGACCGTAAGGAAACGGTGCACAGACGGTCAACGGACCGGCGCCAGGGCGCTCCAGCACCGTGCGGAACGAGTGCAGGCAGAAACCGGCATAGCCGGCACACTCGCCTCCACCGTAACGCTTGTCACCAAGCACCGGATGACCGGTCATCTGGAGATGGCGTCTGATCTGGTGCATACGGCCGCTGACCGGCACCACGGCCAGCAGGGCCGCACCGTCACCGGCCTGCAGCATACGGAAGCGTGTCACGGACTCCTTGTCATCCAGAGGGGTATCGATCAATCCAGCCATTTCAGGAATTCCCCTCACCAGGGCCAGGTAAAGTTTGTCAAGTCCGTTCTCCTTGACGTGCCTGCCGTATATTCCGGCACTGGAAGAACTTTTTGCCAGGATGACGGCCCCTGACGTTCCGCGGTCGATGCGGTTGACCGGATAGAATTTGTCTACTCCGCTGAAACAGGCGGCAGCGCTGTCCACCAGGTTCGGCTCCCGCTCGGCCGTGCGATGCATCGGCAAGCCGGCAACCTTGTTGATGATGGCGATCCGGTCGTCTTCGTAAAGGACATCAAGTGGGAGGGGGGATGCCGCCAGTTGAGCTGTCAGTGCGGCACTTTCCTTGAGCACGACGATATCGGAGGTAAAAATCGGGGTGTCAATACCTGCCGCGGCACCGTTCAACCGGACAGCTCCGTTTTTGATCAATTTGCGGACGTAACCGGCCGGAGCCTGAGGCATGAGGGAGCGCAGGTAGCCTTCAAAGCGGAGGCAGTGGTCGCGGGGTGTGATCGTGTAGGTGAGCATCGGCGCCCTTTTCAGGGAGTGATGCCGCGATCCCGCATCAGGTGCTTGAGCGACCGGTCGTAGGTGCGCTCACCAGCCGGCGTGAACATACAGCCGGTGGCCTCACTCCGGCTGCGGTGGTAGGCAACACACTGGCAGCAGTTCCCCTTGCGTGGGCAGCCCGAGTAGGTGCATGTGCAGTCATCACCGGTTCTGGAACATGACATGTGGACACTCCCTTGGGTTTGCGTCACTTCAAACGATGATTTTGTTCAATGGATACTCTATGATCCCTTCAGCCCCCAGCTTGAGCAGCTCCGGGACGATCCGGCGGACTTCCTTCTCGCTCATGATGCTCTCGATCGAGAGCCAGTCCGACTGATAGAGGTGCGACACGGTCGGGTTCTTCAGGCTCGGCAAAAGCGCGGTTATGGCAGCGACCTTCCCGGCCGGTGCGTTCATCTTCAGGCCGACCATCCCCTCGGCGGCCAGGGACGATTTGAGCAGGGTAGCAATGGTATCGATCTTGGCCCGTTTCCAGGGATCAGCCCAGGCAGCCTTGCCGGCCACCAGCACCGGCACCGACTCCATCAGTTCGCAGACGATGCGCAGTCCGTTGGCCTTTATGGTGGAGCCGGTTTCAGTCACCTCGACGATGGCGTCGCAGAGTCCATCCACCACCTTGGCCTCAGTGGCACCCCAGGAAAACTCCACATTGACCGGAATGTTTCGCTCGGCGAAGTAACGGGTGGTAAAACCGACCAACTCGGTGGAGATGGTCGCTCCGTGCAGGTCCTCCGGCTTCTGGACCTTGGAGTCGCCGTTCACCACCAGTACCCAGCGGGCCGGGCGGCGCGACACTTTGGAGTAGACCATTTCGCAGACTTCGATGACGTCGGAGTTGTTCTCACGGACCCAGTCGCGTCCAGCGATGCCGGCATCGATGGTGCCCCGCTCGACGTACTTGGCCATCTCCTGGGGCCGGATCAGCTTGCAGTTCATCTCGGCATCGTCCACGCTCGGGAAATAGCTGCGCGACGAAATGCCGATCTGCCAGCCGGCCTTCTTGAAGAGGTCGACCGTGGCGTTTTCCAGGCTCCCCTTGGGGATGCCAAAATTCAATACGTTGCTCATTTCTTGTAGACCTCCTCGGGATTGAACAGCGGATTGCTATGCTCAACCCATTCGCCATTCTCCCACTTCACATAGAAGCAGCTGCGGTTGCCGGTGTGGCAGGCGGCCGGGCCGTTCTGCTTGACCTTGATGACCACAGTATCGGCATCGCAGTCAGTCAGCACCTCCATGACGTCCTGGGTATTGCCGGACTCCTCCCCCTTCATCCAGTACTTGTTGCGGGTACGGCTGAAGAACCAGGTCTTACCGTCGCGCAGAGTCAGGTCGAGGGTCTTCTTGTCCATGAATGCGACCATCAGTACGTCGCCATTCTCGTAATCCTGAATGACAGCCGGGATCAGCCCGCCCATCTTGTCAAAATTGATTTCAATCACGAATCTGCTCCTTGAGGGGTATGTGTGGCGGAAGTATAGGTGGTTGCGCCGATAAAATCAACCTGTAGAATGCCGCTGAAGCCCGTTTATTTCATGCCGTAGAGGGCACGGTAGGTGGCCGCCGAGGCATACACCTTTTTCACATAATCACGGGTCTCCTGGTAGGGGATGTTTTCGACGAATTCATCCTTTGCAAGGCCTTTCATCTGCTTTCGCCAGCGTTCAACCGCCGTGGCGCCAGCATTGTAAGCCGCCGTTGCATGAACAACATCGCCACCATAAGCCTTGAAGAGTTCTTTCAGGTGTTGCGTGCCGATCCGTATATTGTAGCCCGGTTCAACAAGACGCTGCGGGTTGAATGTACCTTTCTCCCGTGCTGTCATTTTTGCCGTAGCCGGCATGAGCTGCATCAGGCCGATGGCACCGGCATGGGACTTGACGACAGGGTTGAAACCGCTCTCCGCGCGCATCAGCGCCATGACGAACGCTTCGGAAAGTCCGTTTGCCGCTGCATGGTGATGTACCAGCTCACGGTAGGCGGCGGGATATCCGGCGGTCCAGAGCGGCAGGGCATTTTTCTCCCAGGGGACCGGCCTGTTCTGCAGGAACAGGGAAATTGCCGAGCTGTAATCTCCCATTTCGAGACAGATCCGGGCAATCCCGGGAAATTGGTTTTTTTTATCGCCGTTTTTCTTTCGGAGAGCCGTCAGTTCTGCCCGTGCTTCATCCAAAAGCCCGACGGCAGCCAACAGCAGCGGGCGGTCATAACCGGCCGGAAGGGGCAACTCCGCCAGAGCGTTTCGCAATCCAAGAGATTCGCGACGATCAGGCAGGCTGTGCTGATCGCGGTACCAGGTAGCATAAAACCCGGCAGGGAATTCATCCTGCAGTGCAGCAAAATAACCGGCGGCTGCCGGAGATCCGGAGCGTTCCAAGGATCGACCCAGCCAATAAAGTGCTTTCTCCCGGAGCGTGTCATCCTTGAGCAACAGCTTGAACTCCTCCGCCGCCCGGGCATACTCGCCGGTCAGATAGCGACACCAGGCTGCTTCCCAGGCGGCCCGGGAAACGAACTTGGATTCGGGAAACTGTGCCCCTACAAGACCATAAAGCCGAATCGCTTCGGCATAAGCACCCTGACCGCGGCGCAAGCCGGCAGCTTCCATCAGTGCGTCATCGGCAAACTCCTGCTTTCGTCCTTCGGAAACAAGCTCCATGAATACTGCAAACGCCTGTTCGGACTGGGCCTGGCGCTCCAGTGCCTTTGCCATCCAGAAACGCGCTTCGGACCGGACAGCGGGGGCCTGTTGCCCGACCGCCCGGGCAAAGTCCTTTTCAGCTTGCTTCCAGTTGCGCAGCCGATACTGGATCATGCCGCTCTTAAGAGCGACCCGGCCGGCAAATGCAGGCGGCTGGCCGGTTGTGCTGATTTCATTGATCACCCTGGCTGCACGGGAGTATTCATTCTGGGCATAGAGGGTCGAAGCTGTTTTCAGCAGTTCTTCCTGTGAATACGGTACAGCGCGCATGCCTGACGTTTCGAGGATTCCGACCCGCTCCTGGGCCTTCGAAGCCTGTGGTGAGGCAGGATTATTGAGGCCGATCAGCCGGTAAACTGAAAGTGCGCCTGCCCGATCGCCGGTTTCTTCACGGCTGCGCCCCAAAAGGAAAAGCGCTTCGACCGAATCAGCCCCCGAGGGGTACTTTTCCACAAAAAGCGCCAGAGCACGCAGCGCAGCGGCATGGTCTCCAGCCGCTGCCAAAGCTTCTGCATGAAGCTTTTCAGCCCGACGTACCAGCAAAGAAGCGGGGAAAATTCTGACCATGCGGGCCGCGCCGGCAGCCGCTTCATGATAATTCCTCAGTTTAAGCTGCGCCTCCGCCTGGAAAAAAACGGCATAATCAGCCAGCAACGGCAGTTTCTGTTCGGCCTCGGCCAGCAGCGGAACAGCCAGCGCGGGATTTCCCTGGCGCAGGGAAGCCACTCCCATCAGAAAGCTGCGGCGGGGAGACTCGGGACTTTTTGCGGCTAGTGCATAGGCCTCACTGAAATCCTTTTCTCGCATCTGACGGGCGGCACGCTCGAATGTGGCATCAGAAGACGAAGCAGGATGGACAAGGAATATCATGAAAAAACCGGCGACGATGCCGGTCATCAAGAAACGGGATAACTGCAAAACCACAACCTGCCTTTCGCTTTAATTGGTGGTGCCGCCTCGGGCGACCCATCAATTACGGGGTGAGTTTTCTGATTATCGTTTCGGCAAGGTCATGGGCCAGTTTTTTGGCCATGCGTGCCCGGGCCGTTGCCGACGGCGTCCGGTCATGTTCAAAGAAGGTTTCGGCGGGCAGAAATGCTTCCAGAGAAGGAGAGTTGTGGCCCGGTTCATACAGATAAATCCGGGACTTCAGTTTCATTTCGGTTGAGCAGCACCCGGAACTTTCCACAAAACCCCAGATATCGCCGGAGATGTAAGTCTGCTTGATCAGCCAGGCCGGCTCAACTTCTTTCAGCTCCTCTTTGAGGATCACAAAGCGCGACACCCTGGTCTGCTTGCGAAGCGCGTTGAGCCGGTCGACAAACTCGTTGAAAATCGGTTCTCCAAAGGAGGCGGGAACCAGAGTCGCATCAAAGGGGATCACATAGACGGCATCCCGCTCGGCACCGGGATCAAATGTGCCGTAATTCCTGATGCTGGCCCCTCCTGAACAGCCGGACAGCACCACACACAACAGCGCTGCACAGACTAGACGCATAACCAACATCAGAGTCCCCTGCGCACAAGCTCTTCCTGGTAAAACTTCTGGTAGAGAAGCTCCCAGTCGCGGCTTCCGGGGGCACGGTTTCCGAGCTTGGCCCGCACAGCATTATCCACATCATCGATCGACCGGAAAAATTCGGTCAGCGATTGCTTGACCCGGGCAAGGGCCCTGCCTTGATCGACAAGGTCGGCCAGGTCATCACGCCAGAGTCGGTCGACAATCTGGTGCGCCATTGTTGATATACGATCTTCTGAAAGACTCATAGGACAATCTTCCGTTCTCTGGCAAGCTTTTCCTTGATCATCCGCAGCATCGTGCGGCGGTCGATCTCCGCCGCCCCGCGACCCATGGCCCTGACCGCTTCATCCAGCAGCCGTTCAGCATCACGCTCAAGCACCTGCTCCCGTTCGAAATCAGCGGCAATGGCCCGGGCAATCCCTTCTACCACGCCTGTCCGTTCAGTTTTGGAGATGAGAAGCGCTTCAGCTGTCAGATCCTGAAAAACTTTTTCCGCCAGGCGGCGAATCTGTTCCTGTTTCAGTTTCATGAAATTCCTGTCATTCTGAAGAAAAAGGCCCGCTCAACGGCGGGCCTTATCAGGGCAACGAGTATTAAGGCTATTTCAGTGTTTTCATGTATCCAATCAAGGCATCCATGTCAGCTTTCGGCAGGGTTTTGAAGCCGGGCATCGTCGAAGAGCCATTTGATTTTTTGGGATTTTCAATCTTTTCACGCAGGTCTTTATCCTTCATTTTGGAAGCGATCCTGGTCAATTCAGGGCCGATCGCCCCCCCTTTACCCTTGACCACATGACACATCAGGCACTTCTTGTTGAAGATAGCTTCACCGGCCTGCTCGGCCTGGGCACCTGCAGTCAGCAACAGCACGGCAAAAAGAACTGACACGGCTGACACTACTCGTTTCATGAGAATCTCCTTTAATGACGGTAAAATGTGGACTTATTGTACGTATTCCGGATAAAATTGCAATCCATAATGTTCAACCGGCTCTATCTCCATATTCCATTCTGCCTGAGAAAATGCCCTTATTGCTCGTTCGTGTCACGGGACGACGGCGCCGGACAAGACGACTATCCCGAACTGCTGCTGCGTGAGATCGGCCTTGCCGCTCAATCGTTACACGCCAGTGGGCCGGTCGACTCGGTGTATTGGGGTGGCGGCACCCCTTCACTGCTCGATCCTTCGCATATTTCGGGAATTCTCGAGACAATTAACCGGTTCTGGCCGCTTGCAGCGGATGCAGAAATAACGCTGGAGGCCAATCCGGGCACGATTGACCGCAGCTATCTGACCGGATTGCGGACAGCGGGCATCAACCGGCTCTCTCTGGGTGTGCAGTCGTTCGATGACCGTTCGCTGCAGATCCTGGGGCGAATCCATACCGCACGGGACTCGGTTCAGGCCATTGAGGACGCCCGCCATGCGGGATTCGACAACCTCGGCATCGATCTGATCCACGCTCTGCCGCGGCAGACAGTCAGTGAATGGCACCGTGAACTGAAACGGGCCCTGGCGGCAACACCCGACCACATCTCAATCTACGGATTGACAATTGAAGAGCAGACACCATTCGCGGCACTGTATCCTGAAGGTTCTTCAGACCTTACTGACAATGATCTTTCAGCGGCAATGTCTGAAGCTGCTGACGACCTGCTGGTGAGTGCCGGCTTCCGGCATTACGAAATCGCCAACTATGCCCTTCCGGGCCGCGAATCTCGCCATAACAGCGGCTACTGGCGACGGGACCGATACCTGGGGCTTGGCGCCGGGGCCCACACATTCCTGAATGACTCAGTCTTCGGCAGCCGTTTCAGCAACAGCAGCGACACGGCCCAATACGCCGCAGAGGTCAGACAAGGGAATCTCGTCCGACACGACTGCCAGGAACTGTCTCGCGAGGATGCCATGGCCGAATTCATGTTCCTGGGGCTGCGCATGGCGGAAGGTATCTGCTGCAGGGATTTTGAACGGGAATTCGGGCAATCGGTCCACCATGCCTTTGGCAGGGCAATTGAACGCCTGGCTCCGGCCGGCCTGCTCGTCATCCGCGATGACCGGATGTGGCTGACACCCCGGGGTATGCTGCTGTCAAACCAGGTTCTTTCCTGTTTCATTCCATAATCCCCCTTGTTTCGCGTTCAAAAAACCTTATAATGTGCCCCCATGATTCCGGCCGACCTGAAAGCTGCACTCGAACGGCGCGCTGCCGACGCTCTAAATCCGCGCGAAGCCGCGGTGGATGTGCTGAAATCTCTACAGACCCATTACGGTTGGCTTACCGATCAGGCGATGGATGAGGCTGCCTGCATCACCGGACTTTCCCCGCTTCAGCTTGAAGAACTGGCAACGTTTTATGACATGCTCTACCGTCGGCCGGTCGGGCGGCACGTGATTCACGCCTGTGACTCGATTTCCTGCTGGAACATGGGCGGCAGTTCCCTGATGCGCTCGCTTGAGATGCTTCTGGGCGTGGCGGCCGGAGAGACAACCCCGGACGGCCTGTTCACACTGCTCCCCTGCAGTTGCCTGGGAAACTGCGGCGCAGCACCGGCCATGATGATCAGCAACCGGCCCTATGGCCCGGTTACAGCCGAAACAGCAGCAGCACTTCTGAAAGAGATTCGTGGATCAGGTCCTTTTCCGTCATAAGCGCCCCGGCCGGATGACCGGCTTTGAGGAGTATCGTTCGGAAGGCGGATATGACGGCCTGAAACTGGCCGTTAACTCCATGACACCAGCCGACGTTCAGCAGGCGGTGATCGATTCCGGCCTGCGTGGCCGGGGAGGCGCAGGATTCCCGACCGGCCGGAAGTGGTCGTTCGTCCCCCGCGATCTGCCCGGCCCCCGTTACCTGATCTGCAACTGCGACGAAATGGAGCCGGGCACCTATAAAGACCGGGTCCTGCTGGAACATATCCCCCACCTGCTGGTTGAGGGCATCGCACTGGCATGCTACGCCCTCGGCGCGAATCATGCATTTATTTTCATCCGGCGTGGCTACGAGTTGGCTGCCGCCAACCTCGCTTCAGCGATTGAATCCGCCGAGCGGGAGGGGCTGATCGGCCGTCACCCCGGTAAACACGGTGTCCCGGTAACAATCGAGATCCATCAGTCAGCCGGGAGATACATCTGCGGCGAAGAAACCGCCCTGATTAACGCCCTTGAGGGACGACGGGCCAATCCGCGTATCAAACCGCCATTTCCCGCGGTCAGCGGCCTGCGGGGCCAGCCGACGGTGGTCAACAATGTGGAGACTCTGGCTACTATCCCGGCCATTATTGCCGAAGGACCGGTCTGGTGGAAATCCCGGGCGGCAAACCCTGAGGCTGCCGGCACGAAACTGTTCTGCGTCAGCGGCCCGGTCAACAGACCGGAATGCTTTGAACTGCCGCTCGGTATAACCCTGGGGGAAATCATCGACGGCCCCTGCGGCGGAATGCGTGACGGAAAAAAGTTCAAAGCCTGCTTGCCGGGCGGCGCGTCAACCCCTTATTTCACCAATATCCATCGCAACGTTGCCATGGATTTCGATCCGGTCGCCAAGGCCGGGTCCCGGCTCGGCACCGGGGGGATCGTGGTTTTTGACCAGCACACCTGCATGGTGGCGGCCACCCTCAACCTGATCGTTTTTTTTGCCCGCGAATCCTGCGGCTGGTGCACCCCCTGTCGGGAAGGGCTGCCGTTCGTGGTTTACCTGCTGGAGCAGATCGAGGCAGGGCAGGGGAGCGAGGAGCATANNGCGGCTGGTGTACCCCCTGCCGGGAAGGGCTGCCTTTCGTGCGCCACACCCTGGAGAAAATCGAGCTGGGACGCGGCACGCCGGCCGACATCGAGCTGTTGCGGGAGCATGTCTGGAAACTTAACTACGCCTTCTGCGCCCTGGCTCCCGGCGCCATGGGACCGGTGGAGGGGCTTTTGAAGTATTTTGAGGAAGAACTGACCGAGCATATCAGCTCACGCCGCTGTCCGCTGCAGGGGGGAAATCACTGGTGAAACACCGACTGTTCATTACACTTGCCGCACTCATCACCACTGTAACCAGTGCTGCAGCCCTCACGGAAACCCGTAGCATTGCAACCCGGCCCGGCGTAACCATGGATTTTCTGCTGATGCAGCCGGAACAGACCGGCGCCTCCCGTGACGCCTTGATCCTGTTTGCCGGCGGCAATGGGGCAATGCCGTTCCGCCTGACCGAGACCGGGGTCGTTCAGGGGTGGAATTTTCTGGTCCGCAGCGCCGACGAATTCACCAGGCGCGGCCTGACGATCGTGGCCGTTTCCCCTCCGTCCGACCACGCCTCCGGCATGAACGCCGAGTTCCGCGAGTCCCAGGAGCATGCCGACGACATCGCCTCACTTTCCGCCTATCTGGAACGCCAGGGATTTGACCGGATTTTTCTGGTGGGCAACAGCCGCGGCACGATTTCAGCCGCTTCCCTGGCTGCCCGGCTGACCAACAGCCGGCTCAAGGGTGTTGTCCTGACATCAACCCTGGAATACGACCAGTTCATGAGCACGATCCCCCTGAACCGGGTCAGAACTCCGGTGCTGATGGTCCATCACCGCGAGGACAACTGCCGGGTCAGCCCCCTGCCGGAAGCCCGCAAGGTCAGGGAGAATCTGAAAAGTGCCACATCGGTTGACTTTGTCGAGGTTGACGGCGGGGCCTTTTACGCCCGTTCGGCGCCCTGCGACAATCTGAGTGCCCACGGCTTCTTCGGCATCGAAGGCAAGGTTGTCCAGGTGATTTCCGACTGGGTCAGCGGCCGCAAGGTTCCCGATCACATCGACTAACCGTGCCCAGCCTGGTCATCGACGGCATACCGGTCACTGTCCCGGACGGTACTTCGGTTCTTGAGGCGGCCCAGATGGCCGGCATCACCATCCCGCACTTCTGCTGGCATCCTGCCCTGGGGAAAGCCGGCGCCTGCCGGGTCTGTGCTGTAAAGGTTCTCGAGGGGACTCCCGCCGGAATACAGATGTCCTGCATGCTGGCAGCGCGCGACGGCATGGTGGTTTCCACCACCGATGAGGAGGCGTGTTCCCTGCGTCGCTCGGTGATCGAATGGCTGATGATCAACCACCCCCACGACTGCCCGGTCTGCGACGAGGGGGGGGAGTGTCAGCTCCAGGACTTCACCATTGCAGGTGGTCACGGCATCCGCCGCTTTGACGGGCGTAAACGTACCCATGTCAACCAGAATCTGGGACGGTACATCGAACATGAGATGAACCGCTGCATCCAGTGCACGCGCTGNNTGGCTGATGATCAACCACCCCCATGACTGCCCGGTCTGTGATGAGGGTGGGGAATGCCAACTCCAGGACTTCACGATTGCCGGCGGTCACGGCATTCGCCGTTACGACGGCCGCAAACGTACCCACCGCAATCAGTACCTCGGCCGCTTCATTCAACATGAAATGAACCGCTGCATTCAGTGCTACCGCTGTGCGCGCTTTTACCAGGAGTACGCCGGCGGGGAAGATTTCGGTGTTCTGGGACGGGCCGGCATGGTTTATTTCGGGCGCCATGACGACGGTGAGCTTGAATCCCCCTTTTCCGGAAACCTGGTCGACATCTGCCCGACCGGCGTGTTCACCGATAAGACCGCCCGCTTCAGGGCCCGCTACTGGGATTACGACATGGCCCCGTCGGTCTGTCCCCACTGCTCGCTTGGCTGCAACACTATTCCCATGGCCCGTTACCGGGAGCTTCTCAAGGTTTCCGCACGGCACAACCGGCCGGTGAATGGCTGGTTTATCTGTGACCATGGCAGATTTTCATTGACCGGCATCAATGATGCCACACGCCCCCGGCAGGCGCTGATCGACGGTCTTCCGGCAA
>DCNF01000105.1:6548-7487 GCA_002322035.1 Geobacter sp. UBA1603 | reverse complement strand
CCTCGGGCAGGCCCTTGACACCCTGGCGCACCGGCTTAACCAGTTTCTGGAGCTTCACAGCCCGTCGGCGCTGGCAATCGTCGCTTCTCCGCGCATTCCGCATGAGGGTGCCATCATGGCTGCTCGGCTGCGGGATATTCTGGGGGCCGGCGCTCTCTGTTACTTTGGAAATGTGCTGTGTGATGAACGCACACGGGAAGCGGCTTCTGCAGTTATGACACACAATGTNNGCATCGCAGGAAGATGTACGTCGCTCGGATCTGGTCATTATCATGGAATGCAATCTGCTTGACGAGGCCCCGATGATGGCGCTGGCGGTCCGCCAGGCCTGGCGGGCCGGAGCTGCGGTATTCCAAGTCGGCAGCGAATGCCCGATTGACATTGGACAGCACCGGCTGTTCCAGAGCACCGCTGTCGCATCAATTGACGAAGTGCAACTGGACAGAGCGCAGCGTCCGGTCATCATTTGCGGCACACGGCACACGGGGCTTGACGCAATCCGGGATGCGGCGGCAGCCGGAGTCGCAGTCACCTTTCTTTTGGACGGGCCCAATGCCCTGGGCTGCGCCATGCTGGCAGAAGAGCATGGAGCTGTGTCGCTTTCTTCGGCACTGTCAACAGGCCAGATCAGGGGCATACTTTCTTTTGAGGCTGACCTGCCTGACAATCTGCCGGACGGGATTTCGATCATCGGGGCCGCAGATTGGAAACAGTCCTCCGTCACCGGCATGTGCGGAGTATTCCTTCCGACCACCGCCTGGGTTGAGCATGAGGGCACCTTTATCAATAACGAAGGCCGGGCCCAGCGTTTCCGGAAGGTGTTTGACTCTGGGCAACCGATCAAGTGCCTGGACCCACCGGCGCACCCCCCGCGCGAGCACCGCCAGACCGCGCCCGGCAGTGACCTGGCTCCCAGCGAGCGTTTGATCGCCCAGCTGC
>DCNF01000105.1:0-6518 GCA_002322035.1 Geobacter sp. UBA1603 | reverse complement strand
CCCAGCTGCTGGAGCGAATCGGATCTGCACCGATTGACGAGCCATTAAGCGGCTCCTGGCATACACTGCGCACGATCGATCCCGAAGGAGAAGGTCTCCTGCTGGGTAATGAAAGGAATCATGCATGATAAAAACCGCCATTCTGATGATGGCCCACGGCAGCCGTGTGGCCCCGGCCAATGAGGCGGCCCGCCAGGTAGCCGCCATGGTACAGGAAATTACCGGATTCGAGATTGTTGAGGTTGCCTTCCGAGAACTGCACGACCCGAACATCCAGACCGGCATTGACACCTGCGTGGCACGCGGGGCCAACCGTATCCTGCTGATGCCCTACTTCCTCTTCATGGGCGCCCATGTGCAGCACGATCTGCCGGAAGAGATCGAAGAAGCCCGCACACGCCATCCCGGTCTGATCATGGAGATGGGCGGACACCTGGGCGCCCACCGCAAGCTGGCTGAAATCGAGGCTGAGCGTATCGGCGAAGCACTGGCCCGACTGGGGTGGAACTGATGGATTCGCTCTCCCTCACACCGGAACAGATTGAGGCTGAATCATTCCGTATCATTGACCATGAAGCCGGGGATCACGACTGGCCTGACCGGCAATGGCAGGTAGTTCGCCGCGTCATCCACACCAGTGCCGATTTTGAATACGCCTCATCTATGGTTTTTTCTGAGGATGCCGTTGAAAAAGCGATTAAGGCCCTGAAATCAGGCGGCGGGATCATCACAGACACGAACATGGCCTTGTCGGGAATTTCCAAAGACCGCCTGAAAGCCTGGGGATGTAGCGTTTCCTGCCATGTGGCCGATGCAGATGTGGCCGAGGAGGCTCGCCGGCAGGGCATCACCCGTTCAATCGCCGCCATGCGGAAAGCTGCCGCTGATCCCCGCAACCGGATTTTCGTAATCGGTAACGCTCCGACCGCACTTTTTGAGCTGCTTCGCCTGTCAACCCTTGGGCACGTTACCCCGGAACTGGTCATCGGACTGCCGGTCGGATTCGTCGGGGCCGAGGAGAGCAAGAATGCTCTGGCTTCCAGCCAGCACATCCCGGCATTCATCACCACCATGGGGCGCAAGGGCGGTTCTAACGTTGCCGCCGCCGTGGTCAACGCTCTGGCGATCATGGCCGGGACTCCCTAACCGTGCCACTCCGCTCCGGCTACACCACCGGCGCCTGCGCTGCAGCCGCCACCCGGGGAGCCGCCCTGATGCTGGACGGACAACGGATTATCGGCAGGGTCACCATAGACCTTCCCGCCGGGATGCCGGCGACATTTCACCTGGCGGGCCAGAACTATACCGAACGATCGGCTGTGTGCTTCGTGGTCAAAGATGCCGGCGACGACCCGGATGTGACCAACGGTGCCGAGTTGCATGCCGAAGTCACCCGCATTGCAGGCAACGTACTGGAGATCGCCGGTGGCACCGGTATCGGCCGGGTCACCAAGCCGGGGTTGGCAGTTCCGCCGGGTGAATGGGCCATCAACCCGGTGCCGCGCAGTATGATCACCGAGGCGGTTCGCGCCGTGTTTCCCTGCGGCGGTTTCCGGGTGACCATCTCCGTGCCGGACGGCGCCGCGCGGGCCCGTAAGACCCTCAACGAGCGGCTGGGAATTATCGGCGGGCTGTCGATCCTCGGCACAACCGGCATCGTACGGCCGGTTTCGGCCAAAGCCTGGACAGACACGATTGATGCGGCCCTGGATGTGGCACGTGCCTGCGGCTGCCCGACCGTCGTGCTGTCCACGGGAAGAACCAGCGAGGTTGCCGCACAAGGGCAACTCCGTCTGCCCGAAGAGGCATTCGTCATGATGGGTGACCATGTTTCCCATGCCCTGCGGGCATCGTATCAGCGGGGATACGTTCAACCGCTGATCGCCTGCCAGTTCGCCAAACTGCTCAAGATTGCCTGCGGCCACGAAAACACCCATGCCGCCCAGTCGCAGCTCGACCTGTCACGCCTGCTGGAATGGACTGACGAACGGAATCTTCCCTCACGTATCAGGCAGGCCGTTGCCGCTGCGCACACCGCCCGGGAAGCAGTAATATCCTGCGGCTATGACCGGGCACTGCTGGAAGTCGTTGCAGGCAAAGCGAGCGCCGCCGCATCCCTGCATACAGCACAGACACGGCCCCGGTTTCTGATATGCGGCTATGACGGCCATATCTATGGCGCCCTGCCGGAGTTCCAGGACTGATTCCCGTTCTTTTTTTTGTCACATTTTGCGGTTTATCTGTGCTAGTATCTCGATTTCTTTGACGGTTTATTTTACCGGGAGGTTGCCATGCCACAATTCTTTGAAGGAAAACTCGAAGCAAAGGGGCTGAAATTCGGCATCGTGGTCAGCCGTTTCAACAGCTTTATCTCCGAACGCCTGCTGGAAGGCGCGGTCGATGCGCTGATCCGCCATGGCGGTGCTGACGGCGATATCCATGTGGCACGGGTTCCGGGAGCCTTTGAAATCCCCCTGGCGGCCCAACGGATGGCCGGAAGCGGCACCTACGACGCAGTGATCTGCCTGGGCGCCGTAATTCGCGGTTCCACCCCCCACTTTGATTATGTGGCCTCCGAAGTTTCCAAGGGGGTCGCCTCGGTTTCCCTCGAGAGCGGTGTACCGATCGCCTTCGGTGTCCTTACCACCGACACCATCGAACAGGCGGTTGAGCGGGCGGGAACCAAGGCCGGCAACAAAGGCTTTGAAGCGGCCGTGACAGCAATCGAGACCGTCAATCTGCTTAAGGTAATCAAATAATGGGAATTCGGCGGGAAGCGCGTGAATACGCCCTGCAGGTTCTGTACGCACTGGATGCGAACCCGGATCCCGGCCTGCGCGAAACCCTGCAGGTATTTCGCGAAGAGCAGAGCGATGTCCAGGCCCGGGTCAGGGGGTTTGCCGAGGAATTGGTCTGCGGCGTCATGGAGCAGCGCCAGACTATCGATACCGCCATCAAGGCCCGCTCAAAGAACTGGTCCCTGTCGCGGATGCCGCGGGTGGATCTGAACGTGATGCGCATGGCGGCTTTCGAGCTGATGTACCGCCCTGACATCCCCAAGAAAGTCAGCATCAACGAAGCGATTGAGATCGCCCGCCGCTTTGGAGACAAGGAGTCTCCCTCATTTGTCAACGGCATTCTCGATGAAATTGAAGCATGTGCAAAGACTGAAGCTGCCAGCGAGGAACAATGAACAACATTCAGATAGGCCTGATCGGATTCGGAAACATCGGCGCCGGCGTCGTGAAACTGCTCTCGGAAAATGCCGACGTAATCAGGAGCAAGGTCGGCGCCGGCATCATTCTCAAGCGCATTGCTGACCTGGACATCACCACCGATCGGGGGGTTGCGGTGCCTGACGGCGTCCTGACCACCGATGCCAACGACATCTTTACCGATCCGGACATTTCGGTGGTGATCGAACTGATCGGCGGTTATGAACCGGCCAAGAGTTTCGTGCTCAGAGCAATCGAGAGCGGGAAACATATCGTTACCGCAAACAAGGCGCTTCTGGCGCTGCATGGAGAAGAAATCTACGCCGCGGCGGCCCGCAAAGGAGTTGAGGTCCAGTTTGAGGCATCCGTCGGCGGAGGGATTCCCGTTCTGACCGCCATCAAGGGCAATCTGGCCGCCAACCGTTTTGGCAGCGTTTTCGGCATCATGAACGGCACCTGCAACTACATCCTGACCCGCATGACCCAGGAAGGCGCAGATTTCAGCGCTGTTCTCGCAGACGCCACCCGGCTTGGCTATGCCGAACCTGACCCGACCTTCGACATTGAAGGGATTGACACGGCTCACAAACTGGCGGTGCTCGTATCGCTCTGCTTTGGGACCCGAATTGATTTCAACGGCATTTTTACTGAGGGGATAACACGAATCAGCAGTCTTGACGTCAAATTTGCTCATGAATTCGGCTATCGCATCAAGTTACTGGCCATCGGCAAACTGACCGACGGCCAGGTGGAGGCCCGTGTCCACCCGACGATGATCCCGCTGCACAACCCCCTGGCCGATGTGAACGGTGTCTTCAATGCTATCCGCCTGACCGGAGATTTTGTCGGGCCGGTCATGTTCTACGGCCGCGGGGCGGGGCAGAACCCGACCGCCAGCGCGATTGTCGGCGACCTGATCGGCTTGGCCCGCACCATGCAGGCCGGTGCCGGACGCCGCATGGCCCCGCTCGGCTTCGTCGATGCATCCGTCACTGCCCTGCCGCTCAAGCCGATGGCCGATATTGTCAGCAATTATATGCTCCGCTTCAGCGCCCTCGACAAACCTGGAGTGCTGGCATCCATCGCCGGGGCGCTCGGCCGGCACGGCATCAGCATCGAATCAATGGTCCAGACCGCACACCAGGAGCATGACACCGCGCCGGTCCCGATCGTGATCAAAACCCATGAAGCCCGCGAGGGTGCCATTCAGGCCGCCCTGCAGGAAATTGATCGGTTGGACATAATCTGCGAAAAAACCGTTTTCATACGGATCGAAGACAATTTGGAATAGGGAGGCCAACAGCGTGAACACGAAAATCCTGCTGTCTGAAGATCAGATCCCCAAGCAGTGGTACAACATCATTCCTGATATGCCTGGCCCGCTGGCACCGGTGATCAGCCCGATGACCATGCAGCCGGTCACCCCGGACGATATGCTTGCCATTTTTCCCATGTCGCTGATCGAGCAGGAAATGTCTCCATCCCGCTGGATTGATATCCCTGACGAAGTCCGTGAAATTTACAAACTCTGGCGGCCGGCGCCGCTGTTTCGTGCACACCGGCTTGAGAAGGCCCTCGGCACGCCGGCCAAAATCTACTACAAGTTTGAAGGGGTATCTCCGGCCGGCTCCCACAAGCCGAATTCGGCCATTCCCCAGGCCTATTACAATAAACAGGCCGGCATCCGCCGCCTGGCCACCGAAACCGGCGCCGGTCAATGGGGCAGTTCGCTGGCACTGGCATGTTCGCTGTTCGGCCTTGAGTGTACCATTTACATGGTCAAGGTTTCCTGTTCCCAGAAACCCTATCGCAAAAGCATGATGCAGCTGTGGGGCGGTCAGGTGATCCCTTCCCCGTCAGAGTTCACCAATTCGGGCCGCAGTATCCTGGCCCACGATCCGGACTGTCCCGGATCGCTCGGAATCGCTATTTCCGAAGCGGTCGAAGACGCCGCCACCCATGCCGATACCAACTACGCCCTGGGAAGCGTTCTGAACCACGTCTGCCTGCACCAGACCGTAATCGGACTGGAGGCAAAAGAGCAGCTGAAAATCGCCGGCGATTATCCGGATGTGGTTATCGCCTGCTGCGGCGGCGGCTCCAATTTTGCCGGGCTGGCCTTTCCCTTCATCTCCGACCGGGCCAATGGCAAGCAGGTTCGAGCCCTGGCGGTTGAACCTGCCTCCTGCCCGACCCTGACCAAAGGGATCTATGCCTTTGATTACGGCGATACGGCCAAGGTTGCGCCGATCGCCATGATGTACACCCTCGGCCACGACTTCGTCCCCCCCGGAATCCACGCCGGCGGCCTGCGTTATCACGGAGAATCTCCGCTGGTTTCACAGCTCTACGCTGCCGGACAGATCGAAGCAAAAGCCTACAAACAGAATTCATGCTTCGAGGGTGCACTCCTGTTCGCACGCAGCGAGGGGATCGTCCCGGCCCCCGAATCATCCCACGCTGTGCGCGCTGCCATCGACGAAGCGGTGCTGGCCAAGGAAGAGGGCCGTGAAAAAACAATCCTCTTCGGCCTGTCGGGCCACGGGCAGCTTGATATGGGGGCTTATGACGCCTACCTTTCAGGGGGGCTCGAGGATTACGAATACCCGGATGCCATGGTCAGGGCGGCCCTGGAGCGATTGCCGAAAATCAGCCTTTAGAGGAACAATGGTCAAGGTCAAAATCTGCGGAATAACGTCCCTCGATGATGCACTGGCGGCTGTTGACGCTGGCGCCGATGCACTGGGATTTGTTTTTCACCCCGCGTCTCCCCGCCATATATTTCCCGAGCAGGCGGCAGCAATTATCAAACGGCTGCCGCCGTTTGTCCATACGGTGGGGCTGTTCGTCAACGAGCACTCCGTCACCGTCAATGCGGTTGCCGATCAATGCGGCCTGGATCTTGTTCAGCTGCATGGCGAAGAGCCACCAGACTACTGTAGCCAGATTACCCGTCGTGTCATCAAAGCCTTCCGGGTTCGGGATATCACCAGCCTTGACTCCCTGAAAGACTACCGTGTTTCAGCCTGCCTGCTGGACGCCTGGTCTCCGGTCGCCCATGGAGGAACCGGAAAGACATTCAATTGGGAAATCGCGGCCCAGGCAGTTGCATCGGGCAGTCGCATTATTCTTGCCGGGGGCCTTACTGTTACAAATGTGGCCGAGGCGGTCCGGCAGGTGCGCCCCTATGCCATCGACGTCTCCAGTGGAGTGGAGTCTGCACCAGGGAGGAAGAACATCGACTTAATTAAATCATTAATCTCTTCAATTAAACTACTCGTCATATGAGCTTATCATCTAATA
>DCNF01000037.1:52674-52907 GCA_002322035.1 Geobacter sp. UBA1603 | reverse complement strand
CTGGAGGAGTCGTTCTACGGTATGACCGACACCGCCAAGGCACTGCGCGACATCGCCCGGGAGCTGGATGACGCCGTGGGCGGACTGGAAAAGCGGGTCATGCAGGACCGGGTGGAGCGCCTGATCGAGGAGGAAGAGGAAAAATGCCGGCGGGCAATCGCCCCCTACCGGACGCGACTGGAAGGGAAGCGGGCGGTGCTCTTCACCGGCGGGGTCAAGACCTGGTCCATGGT
>DCNF01000037.1:51649-52422 GCA_002322035.1 Geobacter sp. UBA1603 | reverse complement strand
ATCGTGGCCGGCGGCAAGACCAAGTTCCTGGCTTTGAAGACCAAGACCCCGTTCCTGGACATCAACCATGGCCGGGCCCACCCTTACGCCGGTTACGAGGGGATGGTGACCTTTGCCAAACAGCTTGACCTGACGGTGAACAACCCGATCTGGCCGACCCTGAACGCCCCGGCGCCGTGGGAGAAATCAGGCGACCAGCTGACTGCAGAGGTTGCTGAGGCTGCAAGCCACGGCGAGACCTTCCTGGCGGAAGACATATCGCTATCGCGGGTGCAGGTGCCGAAAAAAGCGGCAACCGTCAACCCTCAAAAGAACTCGCCGGCTCTGGGCGCCACCATGGCCTACCTCGGCATTGACAACATGCTGGCCTTGCTGCACGGCGCCCAGGGCTGTTCCACCTTTATTCGCCTGCAGCTTTCGCGACACTACAAGGAATCCATTGCCCTCAACTCCACCGCCATGAGCGAGGATACCGCCATCTTCGGCGGCTGGGAAAACCTGAAAAAAGGGCTGAAACGGGTGATCGAGAAGTTCGGACCCGAGGTGGTGGGAGTGATGACTTCCGGCTTGACCGAAACTATGGGGGATGACGTGAGCAGTGCCATCATCCACTTCCGCAAGGAAAATCCCGAGTTTGACAAGGTTCCGATCGTCTGGGCCTCCACGCCGGATTACTGCGGCTCGCTGCAGGAAGGGTACGCCAACACGGTGGAGGCCATCGTCGCCACGCTGCCGGAAAAAGGCAAAACCATCAAGAATCAGGTGACCCTGCT
>DCNF01000037.1:50895-51614 GCA_002322035.1 Geobacter sp. UBA1603 | reverse complement strand
GCCCACCTGACCCCGGCCGATGTGGAAGAGGTGAAGGAGCTGATCGAATCCTTCGGCCTGACGGTGCTCTGTATCCCGGATATCGCCAACGCCATGGACGGCCACATCGATGACGTAGTATCGCCGCTCTCCACCGGCGGTATTCCGGTGAGTGAAATAAAAAAAGCCGGCCGGAGCGTTGCAACGGTCTACGTCGGTGATTCTCTGGCCAAAGCGGCCCTCAAGCTGAAGGAGACGTTCGGTATCCCGGCTTACGGTTTCACCTCCCTGACCGGCCTGGCCGAGGTGGACGGTTTCATGCAAGCGCTTTCAAGCATCAGCGGCCGCCCCATACCGGAGAAACAGCGCCGCTGGCGTTCACGCCTCATGGACGCCATGGTTGACTGTCATTACCAGTTCGGCCGCAAGAAAGCGGCCATCGCCCTGGAGGCGGACAATCTCAAGTCGCTTGCTCGCTTTCTGGCAGGGATGGGGTGCGAGATCCAGGCCGCCCTGTCGGCCACTCGCACTCGTGGGCTGGATGCGTTGCCGTGCGACACTGTCTTCGTGGGTGATCTGGAGGATCTGGAGAGTGCGGCCGGGGGAGCCGACCTGCTGGTGGCCAACAGCAACGGCCGTCAGGCAGCCGGCAGACTGAAGATCGGAGCATTTCTGCGAGCAGGGCTGCCGGTATTTGACCGTCTGGGTGCCCACCAGAAGGTCTGGGTGGGGTACCGCGG
>DCNF01000037.1:50103-50720 GCA_002322035.1 Geobacter sp. UBA1603 | reverse complement strand
CACGTTATTTAAGGTTGTTATCGCATTGGCACACGATGTGCTAAACACTACCACAGGCAAAGGCGCCACCATCATCCGATGGTGCGCCTTTTTTGTTTCGGAAAGGATCAGATATGAAAGTCGCCTTTACATCGAGCAGCGGAGAAATGATCGACCAGCACTTCGGCCAATGCCAGAATTTCTATATCTGGGAGATTGCACCGGAGAACGCCCATCTGGATACCGTTATCAGCGGGATAGTGGCTGGAGCAGATGAGGAAGACCGGATCCAGTCCCGGGCCAAGGCGCTTGCCGACTGCTCTATCGTCTATACCATGCAGATCGGCGGGCCGGCGGCAGCGAAACTGGTTGCCCAGAAAATCCATCCGATGAAGACCAACACGGAAGTCAGCATTCCGGAAACGGTTGCCAGGCTGCAGGAAGTCCTGCGCGGTAACCCGCCGCCCTGGCTTAAAAAAGCACTGAACAAAGACACAGCACCGGCATTTGACGAAGACTGAAAACCCTACAGGAGAGGAGAGTATCATGGCATACATCACCGGACTGCGCAGGAACAAGACCGAGTACACCCCCCAGTTCATCATGTCAATTGACGAAGAAACCTGCATCGGCTGCGG
>DCNF01000037.1:46085-50063 GCA_002322035.1 Geobacter sp. UBA1603 | reverse complement strand
CGCTGCTACAAGGTCTGCGTCCACGATGTTCTGGCCTACGAGGAGCTGGACGAAGACGATTCGGCCAAGATGTTTATGAAGGTGGCCAACCCGGGCAACTGCATCGGATGCCAGGCCTGTGGCCGCACCTGCTCCAAGAAGTGTTTCACGTTCGCTCCGGTCGAGGCGTAACGGCAGCATACATTGTGGAGGTGCAGCATGTTAATCGCGGTTGCATCAAAGGACGGCAGGGAGATCAACCAGCACTTCGGGCATGCCGAGCGCTTCCTGATCTATGACGTAGAAGGGCAGGACGCTCGCCTGATTGACGAGAAGAAAGTGGACCGCTACTGCAGCTTCGATCCCGAGCATCCCTTGCGCGGCCATGTTCTCAAGGGCATCACCGAAGCGCTGCAGGGCTGCCGGGCCGTCGTCACCGCCCAGATGGGGGAACATCCCAGGGGTGAGCTCGAAAAATTAGGGGTCGAGCCATTTGTGGTCACCGGCCCGATCAAGCAGACACTTGTGGAACTGGTAAAGATTCTCTGAATTAAGACCTGATCACAACGGGGTGAACATGGCACGCGGATCATTCAATTATTGCAACCAGCCTCCGTGGGTGATCGCTTCACGCCATTTCAACGAAAACCCACAGGAGCTGTCGATACAGGGTGTCAGGGAGGCCAACCGCTTCCTGTTCGAGAAACTGTCAACAATCCCGTCCCAGGAGGAACGTGCTCTCGTCTTTAATGACTTCATGTCGGTCAAGTTCCAGTTGCATCATTGGCAGGATCAGACCGACATGGCGAAAAAAAGCATTCGCAACAGCTACCTGCGATTTCTGCGCGGTTGGATGATGGACTCAAACTCGGTGGAGGGAGCGGTTCTGAAGCGTTGGGTGGAAAGCCGTATGGGGATTGCGCCAACCTACCACCGGGCACGGATAGACGGTATCCACAGCGAAGCCTATTTTGATTTTTCCGTGGATGTGATGAAAGGCAGTGCCCGCACCAACGCAATCCAGTCCCAGCTCGACCTGCTGTACGAGTACTGCCAGTTCGAGCTTTCCAGGAAGTACGCTGGCCAGATGACCGTTCTGCTCTATCGCGGCACCTATGATGCCAGCGAGCACGATCTTATCGAGCAGACCGGCCGGAGGCAGCAGATCGTACGGCTTAACAACCTGGTGTCATGTACCTCCGAAGAGGAACGCGCCTGGGAGTTCGGCTCCACCGTCTGGGAAGTGCGGGTACCGCTGTGCAAGATATTTTTCTACAATGACCTGCTCCCCGGAAGCATCATGAAGGGAGAGGGTGAATACCTGGTGATCGGCGGAGACTATACGGTCCGCCAGGTGCTGTGCACCGTCTGACCGGGCCAGATTATTACGGGCAGCAGTTGCTTTTCGGAAACCGCGGCACGCCGAGCTTCTCGAGGATGTTGAACAACGGGCAGAACTGGGTAAAGCCGGACTGGAACAGGTTCAGGCCGACAAAACCGGTAAACCAGAGCCAGTTTTGTGAGTGAAAATGGGCTAACAACAGCGAGATCAGGACAAACGATCCGGCCACGATCCGTACGATCCGCTCAACGTAGAACTCTTCTTTCATGGCTGCAGCTCCTTTACATGGTTGGTCAGCATTTCGGTGATTTTTCCGGCCACTGCGCCGGTTATCTTCGGGCATATCCCCTTGTCGTTGCTGGCCCGGATGGTCTTACAGCAGGTCACCCCGTAGGTTTCTTTGAACCAGTTATGCAGGGCCCTCGTCAGGTGGCTGGTGTTTTTTCTGTCCCGAACCACCATTCCGATTGCCACCGTACCACCTGAAACCGCTCCGCAGATGCAGCCCGAGCCGGAACCGCCGCCAAAACCGCTGACGGCCCCAACCACCGACTCCGGGGTTTCGGGGGAAAACTGTCTGCGAATCACCTCCATTACCGCCTCGGCGCAGTGGTGGGTGCCAGAACGGTAAAGGGCCTCGGCTTCCCGCTGACACTGTTCTGGCAGTCCGTTTCCTTCCGGCGGCAGTTCTGCTTTTTCCGGCCAGGTCATCAAATACGTTCCTCCGCTTCATGAATAGTATGACGCTCTTTCCAGTTCTGCACCAGATAATACAGGATCGGTATCGTTACCCGCGACAGGGTGGTCGAAGCGATCTCGCCGAACATCATGGCCAGGGCCAGCCCCTGGAAAATCGGGTCGAAGAGGATGACAAAGCTGCCCACCACCACCGCCGCCGCCGTTAGCAGCATCGGGCGGAAGCGCACCGCACCAGCCTCGATGATCGCCTCATCCAGCGCCATTCCCTCCCGCCGCTTCATCTCGGCAAAATCGATCAGGATGATTGAGTTGCGCACGATGATCCCTGCCAGGGCAATAAAGCCGATCATGGAGGTGGCGGTGAAGAATGCCCCGAAGAGGGCATGCCCCGGCAGGATGCCGATCAGGGTCAGCGGAATCGGCACCATGATCACCAGCGGGGTGGTGAAGTCCTTGAACCAGGCCACCACCAGGATGTAGATCAGCACCATCACGGCGCCGAAGGCGACCCCCAGATCCCGGAACACTTCATAGGTGATGTGCCACTCACCGTCCCACTTCATCCCCATGTGCTGCTCGCTCCAAGGCTGGCGGGACGCCAGGATCTCGATCTTCCGGCCGTCCGGGGTCGGCAGGGCGGCAATCTCCTTCTGCATCTTCAGGATGGCGTAGACCGGCGCCTCGATCTGCCCGGCCACATCGCCGACCACATAGACCACATCCTTGAGGTTCTTGCGATAGAGCGTCTTGGCCTCGATGCCGTTCACCGGCCGTACCAGCTGTGACAGGGGAACGCTCCCCCGGGAACCGGGAACGGTCACCGCCGCCAGATCGGACAGCGAACTCCGGCCACCGGCAGGCAGTCGGAGATTGATGGTGACCGGTTCCTTCTCCTTTGGCAGATGCAGCAGGCCCGCATCTTCTCCACCGAGGGCGATGGCCAGGGTCCGGGCCACATCGGCGACGGCGATTCCTGAAAGTGCCGCCTTCTCCCGGTCGACCTCGAAGGTCACCTTGGGCTGGTCATCTTCCCGATAGATATCCACATCGACCACTCCGGCGGTTTTCTGCATGATGGTCCGGATCTTCCCGGCGATCCCGGCCCGGGATCTGTCATCGGGCCCGTAGACCTCCGCCACCAGGGTGGCCAGCACCGGCGGCCCCGGTGGTATCTCGGCCACCTTGACCCGGGCTCCGTGGCGGTCGGCAACCGCCTTGACCAGCGGTCTGATCCGCTTGGCGGTGTCATGGGACTGGTCCCTGCGCTGGGTCTTGTGGAGCAGGTTCACCTGAATATCAGCCAGATTGGCCCCTTTGCGCAGATAGTAGTGGCGCACCAGGCCGTTGAAGTTGAAGGGCGCGCTGGTCCCCACGTAGGTCTGAAAATCGGTCACCTCCGGCACGGTGCGCAGGGCGTCTCCCATCTCTTGGGCGATGCGGGCGGTCTGCTCCAGGGGTGTGCCGTCGGGGGCATCGATGATTACCTGCAGTTCGTTTTTGTTGTCGAACGGCAGCATTTTTACCGTTACCGACTTGAAGTAGATCAGCGAGCAGGATGCCATAAGAAGGACGAACACTGCCGCAAGGAAACCGTAGCGCAGCGGCTTCTCGTGGATCAGCCGTCCCATCCAGTGGCGATAAAAGGCTGTTAAGCGGGAGTCTTCAGGTGGTTCCGGTGACCCATGATGGGCCTCACCCTTCATGAACCGGTAGGCGAAATAGGGGGTAACGATAAAGGCGATGAACATGGAAAGCAGCATGGCCATGCTTGCCCCAACCGGGATCGGTCGCATGTAGGGGCCCATCAGGCCGCCGACAAAGCCCATGGGAAGGATCGAGGCGATGACCGCAAAGGTGGCCAGCACCGTGGGGTTGCCGATTTCGTCCACCGCCCTGATGGCCGCCTCCAGCGGTTTCATCGCCGTAGTGGTGAAGTAGCGGTGGATGTTCTCCACCAC
>DCNF01000037.1:39040-46036 GCA_002322035.1 Geobacter sp. UBA1603 | reverse complement strand
ACCAGGATGCCGATGGAGAAGATCAGGGCAAAGAGAGTGATCCGGTTCAGGGTGTAGCCGATCAGGTAGAAGATCAACATGGTCAGCGCCAGGGTCACCGGGATGGCGATGGCTGCCACCGCCCCGGCCCTCCACCCCATGAACAGGGCGATCAGGATGGTGACCGAAATGGCAGCCAGGAACATGTGGAAGAGCAGTTCGTTGTTCTTCTCTTTGGCAGTCTCGCCATAATTCCGGGTAATCGACACCTGCACATCGGCCGGGATGACGTTCCCTTTAAGCGACTCGATTTTCTGTACCAGGTCCTCGGAAACCCAGGTGGCGTTGGCCCCTTTGCGCTTGGCCACGGAAATGGTGACGGCGGGGTAATCGGACTTGCTGTTATAGGAGCTACGGGACTCATGGGGCCTCTGGCCTGGCCCCAAGCCGAAGAACACATAATCGGTTGGCTCGCTCAGTCCGTCCTCGATCTTTGCCACGTCGGAAAGGTAGACCGGTTTCCCGTTATAAACCCCGACAACCACCCGCCTGACAGCCTCGGCACTCTCAAGAAAACTGCCGGCCTCCACCAGGGTTTCTCTGTTGCCGCCAGAGAAACTCCCCGAGGCGCGAGAGGTGTTCCCCTTGCCAAGCACGCCGGCCACCTGGAGCGGCGACAGTCCGTAACCGGTGAGCCGAGGCGCATCGAGGGTTACCCGCACCTGGCGCGACAGCCCCCCCTTGACCTCAACCTCGGCGGTACTTTCCCCTTTTTTCAGCTCGTCGGCAACCTCCCGCGCCAGGGAACGCAGCGTGCCGTGGTCATAGCGATCGGACCAGAGCGTCAACGCCAGGATCGGCACATCGTCAATGGATCTTGGAGAAACGAGCGGTTCGGCAGCGCCGGGCGGCAACAGGCCCCGGTTGCTCATCACTTTGTTGTAAAGCTTGACAAGCGATTCCTCCAGCGGCTGCCCCACCAGGAAGCGGACCGTGATGATCCCCATGCCGGGGCGGCTCATGGAGTAGAGATACTCGACCCCCGTGATTTCCCACAGTTTCGCTTCAAACGGTTTGACTACCCGTTCCTGGACCTCGGCAGGGGATGAGCCGGGAAGCGGCAGGTAGATATCGACCATCGGGACTGAAATCTGCGGTTCTTCCTCCCGCGGGGTCATCTTTATGGCGAACAGGCCGAGCAACAGGGCCGCACCGACGATCAGCGGCGTCAGCTTCGAATTGATGAAGGCCCGGGCGATTTTTCCGGCAAATCCGTACTCGTGCATGGGTCACTCCACCTTTGCCCCTTCACTGACCTTCTCTAACCCTGACACCACCACCCGGTCTCCGGCCGCAAGCCCGGAAAGGATCTCGACCCGGTCACCGACCGTCTTGCCAACCCTTACCAGCCGCAGCCGGGTGGTCTGCCCTGCTCCGACGACCCAGACGGATGTCAGGGCGCCCTTTTCGAGCACGGCGCTGCGCGGCACCAGCATAGCGTTCACCGTGCTGCCGAGCGAGACCACTCCACGCCCGAACATACCGGAACGAATCCCCTTCTGATTGAGATCAATCTTGGCGATGAAGGTGCGGCTGGCCGGGTCAGCCGCCGGAACGACTTCCGCGATCCTGGTCTGGGCGGTCGTACCGGATGCGTCGAGACTGACCCGAACCGGCATGCCGGGGCGGATTTTTTGCGCCAGGGTTTCAGGGATCGCCAATTCCAACTGGTAGTGTGACTCATCCTCAATGGTCATCAGCGGCTGGGATGGGAATACCGTTGCCCCCAGATCGACCTGCTTACTGGTGATTATGCCCGAAATCGGTGCGATAACCCTCGTGTAGTCAGCCATGGCTGAAGCAGCCCTGGCCCCTTCCTGTGCTTGCTTGAGCCTGGCTTCGGCCCGGGCGACACCCTGGGCAGCAAGTTCCCGGTCGGTCTGCCGCACATCAAATTCCTGCCGGCTTACCGCCTGTTCAGTAAACAGCCTGTGATAGCGTTCAAAGGTGGCATCGGCAAGTTTTCTGCGGGCGACGGCTTCGTCCAGAGCCCGGCGGGCCTCGTCGATTCCCGATGCCGACTGCGCCGCAAGGGCCTGGTTTTCCTGGGCGTCCAACTGCATGAGGATCTGCCCCTTGCGCACCCGGTCGCCTTCACGCACCTTGAGAACGCTCACAACACCTGGAATACGGGTCGAAACCAGAGCACTCGTTCTGGCGCGGACAGTGCCGACCACGTCGACCGTCTCGGGCATCGCCGTAACGGCCACTGTTTCAAGGCCGAGACCTGAGATCGCTGGCCGGGTTTCCGGCGCCTTCTGGGCGGAATCATGCCCTGTACCACATCCCGCCATGACGGCCAGTGCCAGCAGAACTGTTCTTTGTGTCAGTATGCCGACTCGCGGTTTATTACGTGATGGAACGGTCATTTCAGAATCTCCTTCGCGAGAACTCCTGCCATATGATAGACCCTGCCGTTTGCCAGAAGATACCCGGCCTCAGCATCGACCAGGGCGGCCCGGGCCTGATTGTAGGCGGTCTGCCCGTCAAGCAGTTCAACCATTGTTGCCAGCGAATTTTCAAAGCGCCGGGTCAGCAGGCGAACGGTCTCTTCGGCATCAAGCTGGCTGTGGCGGGCCATCTCGAGGCGCTTGGCAGCCTCATCCCGCCGCAGCACACTCTCCTGGACCTGGAGCTTTACCTCCTTGAGCGCATAGTCGAACTGCTCTGCCAGCGCCGATCGCTCAGCCCTGGCCCGGTCCTGCTCCCGGTAACGCCGGAAACCGTCAAACAACTGCCAGCTAAGCCTGACGCCGGCACTCCAGGCATCGTTATCGGCCCCGAACGGCAGATCACGGCCATTCAGCTGGTATGAAGCGACCGCGCCGACGGTCGGCAGCAGGTCGCTGCCTGCCAGTTTGACGGCTGCATCGGCCCTCCCGCGCTCTGACAGAACCCCCAGGAGGTCGCTCCGGTTGGTAAGCGCCAGGGTTGTTAGATCATCCAGGGAGCGGACCACCGGGAATTCGGGCAGGATATCGTCAAGTGTCATGCCGCGGTCAGATTCGAATCCAAGCGCATATGCCAGCTGCAGTCGGGCGATAGAGAAATCATTGTGCGCCGTCACCAGATTTTGCTCCATGGCCGACAGGTGAGTGCGGGCCCGCAATTCGTCCGAACGCAGCCCTACGCCGGCAGCAGACCTGACCCCGGCAAGGCGCAGGCTTTCGCGGGCCTCGTCAACCGCCTTCCCGGATGCTGAAACCCGGGCTTTCAGCCGGAAAAGATCCAGATAGAGCCGGAACACCTGAAACACCGTCTCCTGGCGGGTTGCATCAAGCGCATGGCGCTGGTGTTCAGCACCACGTACCGCCAGCTCGTGTTGAGGTCGCAACGAGGGATCATACAGCGGCTGCTGAAGCGTCAGAAGTGTGCTGAAATTACGGGTCAGTGGCGGATTGTTCAGCGACGGGATCTGGAAGTCGCTCTGGCTGAAGCGCCCCTGATCAAGTTTCATCATGAACGCCTGCGGCGGGGAATTAGAGATCGAGAATGTTTCTTCAAAAACCAGACGAGGGTAATAGCGGGACTCAACTCCAGCCGCCGCCTGCCTGGCCGCTTCGGCACGGTATGCCGCCGATCTGATCCGGCCGTTTCCCGACAGCGCTTTCTCAACGGCGCTTTTCAGAGTCAGGGGGCTCTCTGCCCCCGGAGCGGGCGCTGCAGTCCAGCAGAGAAGAAAAACCGCCACAATAAGAATCGGCATAGCAAACGCTCCTCGTAGTACATATATGAATAATTATATATATTGCCGGTTATGTTAATGTCAAGAGGAATTTATTTGCGGGATGAGATGGATAAAAACGAGCAAACGCCGGGAGAAGGTCTTCTCCCGGCGTTTGTATGGAGTGCAGATGGAAAACGGAGCTTATTTTGCGACGAACTCTGCCCGCCGGTTTTTGGCCCAGGCGGCCTCATCACTGCCCTGAACAGCCGGTTTTTCTTTGCCGTAGCTGACAGTTGAAAGACGGTCGGCCGGAACACCGAGGGTCAAAAGGTACTGCATGGCCGATTTTGCCCGGCGCTCACCGAGTGCCAGGTTGTATTCAGCCGAGCCGCGCTCGTCGCAGTGTCCTTCAATGGTAACCTTGGCGCCGGTATTGACTTTGAGCATGAGCTCTGCATTTTTGGACAGGACTGTGCGGGCATCCTGACGCAGATCGGACTTGTCAAAATCAAAATAGACCGTTTCAAAATTTGCCACAGCGGCCGATGCCTTGGAGCCGGACTGGTCAACCGTCTTGGGTGCTTCTGCTTTCGGCTTTTCAACCGGAGCCTGCTGCTGAACCGGCTCAGGCTTGGCTGCTGAAGCCTTGGGCTGTTCCGCCTTTACGGTTGCCGCCACCGGCTCTTCCTTCTTGACTGTCTCGTTGCTTGCGCAGCCACCGACCAGAAAGGCTGCCAGACCAAGTGCCGCCATCAGTGCCACTGTTCCCTTTTTCATTGCATTCTCCTTTGATTACATAGTGTCGTGAAACATTACTGCCGGAATCGTGCTCATAAGTAGATGAGAGTGGATTATACATAAGATCGTTTGTATTGCAATCGATAATCGATAAAAATTTTGTATCGTTACCGTATGCTTACTGCTTCGACCAGGCCGGCTGGCTGTGGGCTCCTTTGCCCCGGCTGACTTTGGTCTGGCCACTACCGTCGGCGCGCATGACGTAGAGCGCTTCCGGGCCGCCCCGTTTTGAGCTGAAAGCGATCAGGCGGCCATCGGGAGACCAGGCCGGATTTTCATTACTGCCGCTGCTGGTCAGCTGCGTATCGCCACTGCCGTCGGCATTGATCGTAAAAATCTGGAAGCTGCCCCCCTGCATACGGGCATAGGCAATCCGGTCCCCTTTGGGAGACCAGCGCGGAGCCACGTTGTAATTGCCAGTGCTGGTGAGCCGGTGAAGATTGCCGCCGTTTGAATCCATGACGAAAATCTGCGGGCTACCAAGCCGGTCAGAGACAAATGCCAGCCGGCTTCCGTCCGGAGACCAGGCCGGCGAGACCTCGATCGAAGGGCTGACCGTCAGGCGCAGTGGATTGTTTCCATCCCGGTCAATCCGGTAGATCTCGGCATCGCCGTCCTTGCTTAACGCCAGCGCGATGCTGTTCCCGTCCGGAGACCAGGTGCCGGTAATGTTAAGCCCTTTGCGATGGGAAAGCGGCACATCGGCCGTTGTTGACAGCAGACGGCGGTAGAGGTCCGGGTTGCCGCGCTTGTAAGAGGTGAAAATCAGCTGGCTTCCATCGGGCGAAAAGTCGGGATTGAGATTGATTGAACCGTTGGATGTTACCCGGCGGAGATTGTAGCCGTCCCAATCCATCACCGCGATCTCCTTGTTTCCGGTCTCGGTCGAGACAAAAGCAACGCGGGTGGTAAAGCAGCCCCGCTCGCCGGTCAAGGCCAGCATGACCTCATCGGCAAAGGCGTGGGCAAACCGGCGCAGTTCGGTCTGTTGCCCGAGGTAGCGCCGCGAAGCCATCAGGCTGCGGGTCTGCACGTCGTACATCCGGAATTCGACCGTCAATTCCTCACCCTTGCGGATATATTCACTGCGCACCAGCAGATCAAACCCGCCGGCAACCCAGGCTGAAAAATCACGGGCACCAAAACCGATAACTTCAGGAAACGGCAGAAGTTCGCGGGTTTCTGCCGCCACGGTGCCGGCCATGTTCATGTCAAAGGCAACCACCTCGGCCATCTCGCGGGCAAGCAGCGGCGCCGGGGCAGCATCGCTGCTGCGCGGGATTTCGACCGCCATTTTCAGCTGTCTGTTTCCGCGGGCTTCAACCAGCACCGGGCCGTTGGTGGCAGCTTGTGCCGGCAGCGGGAGCAGAAGCGCCAGAAATATCATCAGGCAGCGGATGATCATTGGGCAGCTGTTATTCCTTTCGGTCTGAACACAAAAACTCCTTCATAGGCTGATCGGCCGGGGGGCGGCGGAAATTTTTCGCTGGCCAGTTCAATCGCCCGCAGAACCGATATTTCGAATGCCCGATCGCCGCTGCTGCGCTCGGTTTTACGCCTCGAAAGCCGGCCATCGCCATCCACGAACAGCCTGACCACAACCTCGGGGGATCTGCTGGAATAACTGGCGGTTTTTTCCAGGGCATCCTCAAGCCGCGACTTGAGATAGGCGCTGTAGTCGCTGCCGGCCTCTGAACCCTGCTTGCCCGGCATCCCGGCCCGGCCGCTCCCCTGGGTTCTGATCCTGGCTTTCAGGCGGGCAAGTGCGGCCTCCTGCTGGCGCGCCTCGTCGGCCCGCTTAAGCTTCTCAATCCGCTCCTGAAGTTCATCCGTATCCTTACGCACCGGGGCCTTGGGAGGGGAAGCCTTGTCTGCCCGTGGCGCCGGAAGTACCTGGGGAGGCGGATCGGCCGCCGGGGAAGGGGCCGGTTGGCTGTCACCCTGCTGGACCGGACTCCCGGAACGGGGATCGGCAACCGGCAGGTTGACCACATCGACGTAATAGGTCTCCTGGATCGGCAGGCTTATGTGCTGGCCGCCCCACCAGTACAGCAACAAAAAAACCGCCAGGTGTGTGACGGTGGAAACAAACAGTCCGATGCCCATGCCGGCATCTTGTGGGACCTTGCGGGTGGCCATGTCTATTTCTGCGCCGGTTCCGTCACCATGCCGAGGCGCTCGATTCCCGCCCCCTTGATATCCGCCATGGCACGCACCACCTCGCCGTAGGGGACACCCGCGTCAGCCTTGAGGAATACCTCTTTTTTGCTCCGGTTGGCAAACATCGCCGTCAACCGGTTGCGCAGGTCGGCAGCCGGGACCTCGTCTTTATTGATGAAGGTCTTGCCGGATTTGTCAACCGTGACGATCACCGTTTCCTCGGCAGGGGTCATGGCTTTTGTGTCAGCCTTGGGCAGGTTGACCTGTACCCCCTGTTGCATCATCGGCGCCGTGACCATGAAAATGACGAGCAGCACCAGCATGACGTCAAC
>DCNF01000037.1:30766-39022 GCA_002322035.1 Geobacter sp. UBA1603 | reverse complement strand
AGCACCAGCATCACGTCGACCATCGGCGTGACGTTGATCTCGGCCATCATCCTGCGGTTGTCTCCCTGACCGCCCATGGCCATGGCCTATTTCCCCGCGATGTTGCGCTGCACGATGTTGAGAAACTCGGTCGAGAAGCTGTCCATTTCGTTGACCAGCACCCTGATCTTGTGCTGGAAGTGGTTATAGGCCATAACCGCCGGGATGGCCGCCACAAGACCGATCGCCGTGGCGATCAGCGCTTCGGCGATACCGGGGGCAACCACGGCCAGCGAGGCCGAACCGGTTTTGCCGATCCCTTCGAAAGCGGTCATGATCCCCCAGACGGTTCCGAACAGGCCGATGAAAGGCGAGGTGGAGCCGGTGGTTGCCAGGAAGGTCAGGTATTTTTCCAGGCGGGTGATTTCGGAGTTCGTGGCTCGGCGCAAGGCCCGGGAAACGTTCTCAATGCCTCCCAGATCGGTATTGATCGAGGCAGAATCGCTTGCAGCCGGGACCTCGACCACTTTTTTCAGTTCACCGTAGCCTTCGTTGAACAGGACTGTCAGGGGTGAGTTGGCAAAGCGGTCAATCTGGGAGGCGATCGTGTCAAAGCGCTTTGATTTCCAGAAGAAATCCATGAAGCGGACCGATTCGCTGTTTGCCCGGTGGACCTGGAATAATTTGAAGAAAATGATCGCCCACGAGACAACGGAAAAGAAGATTAGGATGATCAGGACAATTTTGACAACCAGGCCGGTGCCGATTAAAAGGCCCACAGGCTACCTCCAGCAACAGAAATAACGGGATACATTCCGGAAATTAGACCTGCTCCCGGCGCAAGTCAAGCCGAAAATGGCCGGCCTTTAACAGGACAGGTTAATCCGCTCGATGGAAACAGCCCGGCCGGTTGACCGGTCCAGCCTGACCACGACACCGTTCAGGCGGATATCTTTCTTGGGGACCTCGAACTTGACCGGCAGTTGGGTCAGGAACTTACCGATGGCCTGCTCCTTGCCGATGCCGATCACTGAATCGAAACTGCCGGTCATGCCGACATCGGACATGAAGGCGGTCCCTTTGGTGAGGATCCGTTCGTCAGCGGTCTGCACATGGGTGTGCGTGCCGACCAGGGCGCTGACCCGGCCGTCCAGGTACCATCCCAGCGCAGCCTTTTCCGAGGTGGCCTCGGCGTGGAAATCCACCAAAATGATCGGAGTTTCCTGCCGAAGACGTTCGATCTCACGGTCGGCGGTCCGAAAGGGGCACTCCAGGTTTTTCATGTAAACCCGCCCTTCCAGGTTCAGTACCGCCACACTGATGCCCCCGGGAGTGGTAAGAAGCATACTCCCCCGGCCCGGGACCCCTTCCGGGTAATTGGCCGGCCGGACGATCCGGTGGTCGGCCAGCACCAGCGGCACTTGCTCTTTTTTGTCCCAGATATGGTTGCCGCTGGTCATGCCGTGCACCCCGCATGAAAACAGCTCGCGGGCCACCTCGACGGTTAACCCGAAGCCGCCGGCGGCGTTTTCTCCGTTGGCGAGCACCAGATCGACGGCATACCGGTCAACCAGACGGTGCAGCTCACGCGACAGAGCCTGGCGTCCCGGCTTTCCGATGATGTCGCCGATGAAAAGAATGGTTATGGACATGAGTGCAAATCCTGTTCGCGAAGACCTCCCCCGTGCCCTCTGAATCACGGGGCGGGGGAGGCAGATCGTTAATCAGCCAGGTGGATTACTTCGCGTATTCGACGGCGCGGGTCTCGCGGATAACGTTGACTTTTATCTGCCCCGGATAAGTCATCTCGGCCTCGATTTTCTTGGCGATATCGCGGGCCATGACCACCGCCTGCTCGTCATTGACCTGTTCGCTGGAGACCATGACGCGGATTTCCCGGCCAGCCTGGATGGCGAATGAGTTGGTGACGCCGCCGAACGACGTGGCGATCCGCTCCAGATCGTCCAGGCGCTTTACATAGGTTTCCATCATTTCGCGCCGGGCGCCGGGGCGGGCGCCGGACAGGGCATCCGCCGCCTGGACCAGCACGGCCAACACCGAATTCGGCTTTTCATCTTCATGGTGGGCCATGATGGCGTGCACGATTTTGGGCGATTCGCCATACTTGCGGGCCAGTTCTGCGCCGATCACCGCATGGGAACCTTCCACCTCATGGTCAACCGCCTTGCCCAGATCGTGCAAGAGGCCGGCACGCTTGGCCTGCTTGACGTTGATGCCGAGCTCGGCAGCCATGATGCCGCACAGAAAGGCTACTTCCAGAGAATGGAGGTACACATTCTGGGTATAAGAGGTGCGGTATTTCAGGCGGCCGATCAGTTTCAGGATCTCCGGGTGGATGCCGTGAACCCCCAGATCGAAGGCGGCCTGCTCTCCGGCCTCCTTGATCGTTTTCTCAACCTCTTCCTCGGATTTTGCAACGACCTCTTCAATCCGGCCCGGGTGGATCCGGCCGTCGGCCAGCAGTTTTTCCAGGGAGAGGCGGGCAACTTCGCGGCGGACCGGGTTGAAGCCGGACAGGATCACCGCCTCGGGTGTGTCATCAATGATCAGGTCGATGCCGGTTGCTGCTTCCAGAGCCCGGATGTTACGCCCCTCGCGGCCGATGATGCGACCTTTCATCTCATCTGACGGCAGCGGGACCACGGAGACGGTCCGCTCGGCTACATATTCTCCGGCATAGCGCTGTATGGCCAGGGCCATGATCTCTTTGGCTTTCTTGTCGGCCGTTTCCCGCGCTTCCTCCTCAATCGCCTTGATCATCTTGGCTGCATCGTGCTTTGCTTCGCTTTCCATGGCAACCATCAGTTCCTTCTTGGCGTCGGCGGCTGACATGCCGGAGATCTGCTCAAGCTTGGCTTTCTGCACATCGGCAGCCTTTTTTAGCTCATCTTCGCGCTGGGCCAGCGCCTGCTCCTTCTGGGAGACACCCTGTTCCTTCTTGAGAATATCGACCTCTTTCTGGTCGACCAAGACCGCCTTCTTGTCAAGGTTCTCCTCTTTCTGTGTCAGGCGTTTCTCCAGGGCCTGCAGATCTTTGTTCTTCTCGCGCGTCTGCCGCTCATGCTCTTCCTTGGCGGCAATAGCCGCGTCCTTTGCCTTGAGTTCGGCCTCTTTGGTGATGGTCTCCGCTTCGCGGCGGGCATCCTCGATCACCTTGGCAGGCAGTTCCTCGGCCTGCCGAACAATCGCGCCGGAATCCTTCCTGTTTGTCCTGCTGCCCGCAAAATAGGCGCCGGCAGCCACCACCAGGGCAGCAATCACTCCAATCAGCATTTCCATTATGTATAACCTCCTCTATGTTAATCCGGGCCGTCTACTTCAGCACCGGTTACGTCCGCAACGGATTATCCGCTCGCCGGTAACAATTATTTCCATTCTGATATCATGCCCTTCGACCGGCAACGGTTCCTGAACGATCTGGAATTCATGGCAGAGACCGACCAGATGACCTTTCCGTTCCCGGTGATCGAGAAAACGGTCGTAGTACCCACGTCCATGGCCAAGCCGATGCCCCGTCAGGTCAAAGGCAACCCCCGGAACAACAATCAGAGCCGCCGTGGAGGCATCATGATCCGGTCCGGACGGGCACGGTTCGGGAATACCGAAGCAGCCAGGCTGCAGTTGGTCGGCAGACAGTGCCGGGCGGAACACCATCCGGTCCCCGCAGACCGCCGGGACAAGAACCCGCCGGCCCCGGCCTATACAGTCCTCAAGAATCAGCCGGGTATCGACCTCACCCCGCACCGCCATATAAAGTGCCACACAATCTGCCGCTGCGTACTCCTCCAGGGCCATCAGCCGGATTTGGGCCTCCCGGCTGGAAAGCTGCCAGTCAGCATGGCCAAGCGCTGAACGCCGGGCGAGCATCTGCCTGCGAAGTGTCTGTTTCGGCATGGTGTCCCTGCCCGAGGGCGCACAAACAACAGAGTTGTCCCGGAAGCCGGGAGGGTCAGTCAGGGAGGGTCAAGGGAGAAATGGCTCTGATGGGCCTCACGCTGGAGGCATTTATCTGGAACGTTGAGCGCTTTCTTCCTTTCGGGTGTGGAGATATATTCCGTTGATTCGGTATCAGCATAGGCCGGGCGACAACGGCATGGCCTGTTTAAACTGATCAGTGCTGCCAAGAATATATGTCAAGTCTCCCTGAGAGACCGTGTACGCCGTGCTACCACAGCGGGTATATTCGCTCGTTAGAGCTGTTCGATCCTGTCAATCAGCCCGCGGGCGCGTAATTCAATTGCCGCCTGCCGGTCCCGTTCAGACCGAAGCTCAAGCAGCTCTTCGGCCGTATTGAGCAGAGTCAGCGTCAGGACCAGTTGGGCATCGCCGCTTTTGAGTGCCGATCCAATCTGCTGCAGGCGGTCGGCAAGAAATGCCTCCACCTTCTGAACGGCTTCGGCTGACGCCGAACTGCGGACCGAAATTTCACGGCCGAGCACCGTAACCTGGTGGGTCGCCTTCATGCGATCGTGCTAAATCCGGTCCAGCTTGCCAAGTATCGTGTCGATACGGGATTTGAGCGCCTCCCGCTCGTCAGAGAGGCGGGAAATTTCGGCTTTCAGGCTGACATTCTCTTCCTTCAATGCAGCAAATTTATCAAGCAGGCCGGCAACTTTGTTGTCAAGCGCTTCAAAGAGTTCCTGGTCCATTGGCTGCTCCTTTCGAGGGTGATTACTGTACTCATAGAAAACGTTAAAGTCAAGACCAAGCTGGGGAGCAGCCTGGCCCTGTCGCTTTGAGCCGGGACGTCGCGCCCGGTCCTTTGAATCAGGCCTGGAAAAGGGCATCCGCAAACTCGCACGGATCAAAATCGCGCAGATCGTCGATCGACTCACCGACACCGATATATCGGACCGGAAGGGCAAACTCGTGGCTGACCGCCACCACGATGCCCCCTTTTGCTGTGCCATCCAGCTTGGTCAGGGCGATGCCGGTTACTCCGGCGGCCTCCTTGAAGAGCCGTGCCTGGGAGATTGCGTTCTGACCGGTGGCGGCGTCCACCACCAGCAGGGTTTCGTGGGGAGCGCCCGGAATCTCCCGGCCGATCACGCGCCTGATTTTCTTCATCTCTTCCATCAGGTTGACCTTGGTATGCAGCCGTCCGGCGGTATCGATGATCAGGATGTCGACCGAACGGGCCAGGGCGGCCTTGCAGGCGTCAAAGACAACTGCTGAAGGGTCGGCACCTTCCTTGTGGCGGATGACGTCAACGCCGGAGCGGTCGCCCCACATGGCCAGCTGTTCGGCGGCAGCAGCCCGGAAGGTGTCGGCCGCGGCAAGCAGGACCTTCTTCCCGTCAGCGGTGAAACGTGATGCCAGTTTGCCGATGGTGGTGGTCTTACCGACACCGTTTACCCCGATTACCAGCAGGACGAACGGCGTGTGCCCTGCCAGGGTGAGTGGCGTGTGATGGGACGCCAGCCGGGAGAGGATATCCTCCTTGAGGGCGGCCCGCAGGGCGGCGCCGTCTTTCAGCTCGTTGCGCCCGAGGCGCTGCTCGAGGGAACGGATCAGCTCCACGGTGGTCTTGACGCCGATATCGGAGGTGATCAGGATCTCCTCCAACTCCTCCAGCGTATCGGCGTCAATTTCCTTTTTGCCGAGCACCAGCGCATCAATGCGCCCCACCAGACCGTCTGTGGTCTTCTTCAGCCCCTGCTTCAGGCGTTCGAAGAAGCCCTGCTTCTCCTGCTGCGCAGTCGGGTCTGCAGTGCCGGCAGCGGCCGGGCCGGAAGGCTGGTCAGGCTCTTCACCGGCAATTCTGCTGATCAGACCGCGGAAAAAACCCTTCTTTTCTGGCATCTCCATCAGATTTCCTCTTTCAGTTCAGCAATTGCGCAGCGGAAGTGCCGCAACGCAACCGCCATCGGGCAGGAGCGTCCCACATGCATCACCAGCGAATAATCGTTGTCAATGCACCCGATCATCAGATGGCCGCCGCTGGTGGTCACCACCACATCCCGCACCTCACCTGCCAGCTCGCTGCTCTGCATCTCCTTCAGGCGGCTCAGGATGATCCCCTTATGGGCGGCAATAAAACGGATCTCGTAGGGGTCGCAGTGGCAATGCTCCATGACCGCTTCCCCCTCCCAGTCCACCAGAATTGCGCCGACCGCGTCGGGAACAGTATCGACCAGATTCTGCAAAATTGTTTCAAATGACATTGTTTCATGCTCCTTCAGAATGCTAGTGCAGCCGTACCGAAACCACCTTCGACGCCCCCGGCTCCTCCATGGTGATGCCGTAGAGGGTGTCGGCCACCTGCATGGTAGCCTTGTTGTGGGTGATGATAATGAACTGGGAGATGGTGCTCATCTCGCGCACCATGTCGTTGAAACGGCCGATATTGGCATCGTCCAGCGGTGCGTCCACCTCGTCCAGCAGGCAGAAGGGCGTCGGCTTGATCAGGAAAATGGAGAAGATCAGTGCCACCGCAGTCAGTGCCTTTTCTCCCCCGGAGAGCAGGGTCACGTTCTGCAGTTTCTTGCCCGGAGGCTGGACGATTATGTCAATGCCGGTTTCCAGCAGGTCCTCTTCATTGGTCAGGCGCAGTTCGGCCCGACCGCCGCAGAACAATCGCGGAAACACTTCCTGGAATTTGGCGTTGACCAGGTCGTAGGTCTCCTGGAAGCGTTGCCGGGTTGTGCGGTTGATGCGCTGGATGGCCTGCTGCAGGCTGCGCAGCGACTCTTCCAGGTCATCCTTCTGTGAAGCGAGGAAAGTGAAGCGTTCCTCCATGCCGGCGCACTCTTCGATTGCCATCAGGTTGACCTCACCCATCTCGTCCAGAAGACGCTGTAGTTCGGCCTGGCGACTCCTCATCGCCGGCTCGTCGAACTCGGCCGCATTCAGCTTTTCAAGGGCTTCGGCCATGGGCATCCGGTGCCGCTCCTCGAGGGTGCGCTCCAGATGCTCGGCCTGCATCGACAGGGTCGAGAAACGCAGGTTCAGCTCGGCCTGGGCCTGGCGAACCGCCTCGCTGCCGTCGCGGGCCTGCTTCAGTTCCGCCTCGCGGGCGGCCACGGCCGCACCTGCCTCCTCAAAGGCGTTTTTCGCGGCAGCTACGACCTGTTCAGCCTCAACCTGGCGCCGGAGCAGAACCCCCACTTGATGCGAGGATGCCTCGATTTCGGCGGCGAGAGTGATTCGGGCGGCACTGCCAGCAGCGATTTCCTGCCGGTCGGCATCACGGCGGGAGACGATCTCAGTTTCGCGCCGCTCCAGTTCGGCCAGGGCGCGCAGCCCTGCTTCGTGCTGTTCTTTCAGTGCGGCTGACTGGACACGGATCGCGGTCACCTTTTCGCGGGCAGCCGCCAAATGCGCCTGGCAGGCCTCCAGGCCGGCCTTGAGCCGGGCGACTTCCTGCTCCAGCGTTTTTGAAGCTTCCCCGTTCTGCTCGATCTTTTCAGCCGCCTGCTTCAACTCCGCCTCAAGCCCTTCACGCTCCTCGTCCAGTGTGGCCGACTCCAGGGACTGAAGCTTCAGCCGCTCATCGATCCGCCCAGCCTCGTCGGACGCATTCTGGCGGTCCTTGGCAAGGCCGGTCAGCTTTAGTTCGCCCTGGTGCAGACGGGTGCCGATCGATTTCAGCCCCTCGGCTATTTCATGGCTCTGGCGGCGCAGATCATCCCGCTCTTTGCCGAGGGCTGCTGACCGCTCCTCGAGCTGTGCCACCCGGGCTTCGAGCTCGCGAATTTCGCGCTTTTTGTGGATCAGCCCTCCGGCCTGGTTTCCGGACCCGCCGCTGACCAGTCCGCCGTATTCAACCAGATCGCCGTTGCGGGTGACAAACGTCAGTTCCGGATGTTTCCCGGCCAGAGATATCGCCTCTTCAAGGGTGTCCGTCACCATCACCGGGGCAAGCAGGCGGCGGATCAAGCCGGAAAACGGGCCGCTGACCACGACTTGGTCGAGCAGGGACAGGGCACCGTCAATGGCCACGGCGGCCGCTGCCTCCCCTTGAAAAGGCAGCGCGATGGAGGCGCGGCCGCCGCTGTTCGAGCGGAGGAACTCCAGGGCCTGCAGCGCGTCCTGGTGATCGACGCAGAGGATGCACTGCAAGCGGTCGGCCAGAGCCGCTTCAAGCGCTGTCTCAAGTTCCGGCGGCGCCTGCAGCGCATCGGCAACGACGCCGCTGAATCGTGAACGGCGGGCCGCGTCCTTCATCAGCGTGCGCACCCCTTGGCCATAGCCGGCAAACTGTTCTTCCAGTTCCTTCAGCGAGTGAAGACGCGAAGACGAGCGGTTAAGATCGTC
>DCNF01000037.1:16906-30626 GCA_002322035.1 Geobacter sp. UBA1603 | reverse complement strand
CCTGTGCAGCCGCGAGCTCCTGCTCCAGTTCCGCCACCCGCCGGGCAAGCTGCCCCTTCCGTTCAGCAAGCTGCCCTGCCTCGCGGTTCTGGCGTTCCATCCGCTCGGTCAGCCCGGAGAGACGCTTCTGGGCACCCTCATGGCGGCTTTTGTACTGTGCCGATTCGGCCAGCGCGCTGAACAGCTCTTTGCGGCGAGCCTCCAGGGCCCGGCTCTGTTCTCCTTCAGCCTGCTGGTGCGCCAAAAGTGCGGCCTCCGCCTGCTCCAGACCGTCCTGAAGCGAGGCCGCATCGGACGAACCGCTGTCCCGCCGCAGTTCCAGCAGACCGCGCTGCTCGGCACATTCGGCCAGTTGTTTCTCCAGGTCGGCGGTTTCGGCTTCCAGCCGTGCCAGGCGGCTGTCGAGTCCGGCCAGCTCTTTGCGGCGGAACTCCAGGCCGTTCTCGGTGGCCGTGAACTCGCTGCGCACCAGGTAGGTCTCCTCCTGGGCCGCCGCCAGTTTCTTCTCAATATCCAGCAGGGCCAGCCGTGCTTCCTCGGCCCGGGATTCGCCCAGCGAAGCGGCGGCAAAAACTTCGCGCATACGGCTGTTGAGGTCGGTCAGCTCCCGCTCGGCAGCAGCACGCCCCTCTGCCGCCAGCCGATATTCGCTGGCGCTGAAAAACAGCTCTGCCTGCCGCATCTCATCACGGCACTCCTTGAACTTCTCCGCCTTCTTTGCTTGGCGCTGCAGCGAATTCAACTGGCGGCGGATCTCACCGATCACATCCGACAGGCGGGCCAGATTGTGACGGGTGGCGTCAATCTTCTTCAGGGCCATCAGCTTGCGGGCCTTGAACTTGGTCACCCCGGCCGCCTCCTCGATCAGAAAGCGCCGCTCCTCGGGACGCGAGTGCAGGATCATGCCGATCTTGCCCTGCTCAATGATCGAATAGGCACGGGTGCCGACGCCGGTATCCATGAACAGCTCGGTGATATCCATCAGCCGGCAGGGGGTCCGGTTGATCAGATAATCGCTTTCCCCGTCACGAAACAGGCGCCTGGTCAATTGAATTTCAGAAAACTCGAGATACCTGGCCGGCGCCCGGCCGTCTTCGGTGGAAAAGACCAGCGACACCTCCGCTACCCCCAGCGGCTTGCGGGTCTCGCTGCCGGCAAAGATCACGTCTTCCATGGCCTTGCCGCGCAGGTTCCTGGCCGACTGTTCGCCCATACACCAGCGGATGGCGTCCACCACGTTGGATTTGCCGCAGCCGTTGGGGCCGACGATACCGGTCACCCCCTGCTGAAAATCCAGCACGACCTTATCGGCAAAACTCTTGAACCCGCTTATTTCGAGACGTTTGATTTTCATGGGGTGATGGTGATAGCTAACATACTGCTGTATCGAAATGCATGTTGTTTGTCGTGTGATGTAATATTATTTTTGTTGCCACATGCCTGCCACTATCACGCCACTGTTTTTGCCACTACGGAGAACGTTATGCTACGGATGAAGATCACGAAGGCGAACATGAAAGAGATCATCAAACCGGAAAGCGGCCAGGTCGATTATTACGATACCGAGTTATCCGGTTTTGGGGTTCGCGCCACGGCTGGGGCGCTTATCTTTTTCGTTAGATCCACATTGCGCGGCAGCGGCAAAAAGCCTTTCGTTCCAATCGATCAATACGGGGTATTCACGCCGGAGCAGGCCAGAAACACGGCAAAGGACTATCTGCGCCGCTTGGACATAGGCGAAAATCCGCACCTGAAGCATCAGCATAAGTATAAAATAATAACTGTCAAAGATCTGTACCGTCAATACATAAACAGCAGGAAATCACCGTTTGCCGGCTCTACAAAGTACCAGTGCGACTCCTGGATGAACAACCATTTCAAGGACTGGCAGCCACTACCGGCGGACACAATCACCGGCACCATGGCTCTTGACCGGCTCACTAGTATGGAAAAGAACAACGGCAAGGTGCAGGCCCATAACGCCATCAAGCTGTTGCGCGGCCTCTAACGATTCGGGATTGCCCTGTATCCGGATGTGCTCCGGTTTAATCCGGTAGAGGCCGTCCGGGAAATAAAGGGTCGCGATTAGCAAAACAGGACCAGGCGCACAACATGTTTGACAGCCGACAGCCTCCCGGCGTGGTTCAAGGCTGTGTTCGACTACGGCAATCCCAAGGGCAGATACCGTGAGTCCTCCCTTACCGTTTAAGCTTTTGTTCAAGCTCTAAATCGAGCTGCTTCAGACGTTCCAGGCTCTGGCGCAACTCCCGATTATTCCGGCTAAGGGAGATATTCTGCTCTTTCAAATTCTTGAGATCGCGCAGCCGGTTGCGTAATAACCTGACTTCGGCCAGATGAGTCAGGAGTTGTGCGGACTGTTTTGTCCAGATACTGGCCGGATACTCTGCTGACAATCGCTCGAGTAGTGACTGGGCCCGCAGGATACTGCGGCTGTTTTCATCCCGCAGATTAAGCAGGGCCAGCCGGAACAGGGCTTCATCGGTAACCCCCGGCTCGGGCAATGTGTTTATAACCTGTTCCAGCAGTTCGCGGGCCTGTTGCTCACTCCCCGAAGCGAGCCGACCGACAGCCTGTTCAAGTTTGGCCTGGTTTGAAGCGGTGCCCGCGAGTCGGAAACGCCAGGCGTCCCATGTTGAGCAGCCTGCAGAGCTCAAGATGATGATCGCCAGCAGGCCGGCTGCAATCGGTTCATGCCTCATAAATCCGGGCCCCCTGAATTATGATGTAGTTGCTGCCGCTGGATCCCTTGACATGGTCTTTGACCTCGGCCGCTGCGGTCGCTATTTCGGCAGCACTGCCATATTCTCCGGAATGACAGACCAGTGCGGCGATCGAGATTGAAACCAGCGGAAAGGAGCGCGGAACTCCGTAGCGGTCCACACCGCTGATGGCGCCCGCTGTACGGTCCTCATCTGAATAATATGCGGGAATCATGGCATCAAACTCTTCTATGATCAGACGACAGGCGGCTTCAGCCCTGTCGGCACTTACAATCGCCACAAAATCGTCTCCACCGATGTGCCCAACAAATGCTTCCGGGTCGTTGATCTTTAGGATGACGTCATGGATCAATCGGGCAGTCTCCTTGAGCAGGTCACTGGCCTTGATATATCCATAACGGTCATTATAAGACTTGAAGTTATCAAGATCCATATAGCACATCACAAAGTCAATCCGCTCACGCAGCCGGCGGTTCAAAGAGCGCTCAATGGCAATGTTGCCCGGCAGTCGTGTCAGCGGACTGGCATCAAGGCTGATTTGCTCCAGTTCCTTTAACCGTTCTGCCATGCGCGAGAAATCCTGGGCCAGCGAACCGATTTCATCCCCCGGGGGAATGCCGGTCGTGTGGTCGAAATCCCCCTCGGCAATCCGGTGGGTGGCCCTCTGCAGTTTGTTGATCGAAGAGGCAAAGGAGTAAGTCATCCAGACGGCGATCAGAAAGGCACTGGCAACACCCCCCATGGCAAGCACGGTTGAGATGAACAGTGTCCGGGACTCCCTCCGGTCAGACTCCTTCAGCTTTCGCTCAAGGGAAGTCCGTTGCGCAGCCCTGAAGGCTTCGAATGCGGCATCAAGCTGATCCACGCGCCCTCTCACAGCGGCGGGCGACGGATCTGCGCTTCTGAAAACGGCATCCGCCACCTCTGCAAACTGTTCGTACGCCGCTGCCAGTTGAGTCGTTGACGGCCCGGGAACCGACTGCCGCAGGTGCTTCATTCCAGCATCGAACTCATCCCTGTTGCGCTGAAACAGCGCATGGAACTCCTGCTGTTTCAAAATCTGGTAGCGCCCCAGCAGCCGTTCCTGGGCATGGAATATCTCCTGAAGCGACATGATCGTCGTTGCCGCTGCCAGATCCGTATGGGCGATGTCCTTCTGCACCCGGTGCATGGTTCCCATGCCGGCAATCGAATACAAAAGCGCCGCCAGCAGGGAGAGGCCACTGATGGCAAAGCTTACAATCATCTTCTGGGTCAGTGAAAGACGGGGAGCTGTGGGTAATATCATGGGAGCGCCTCAAGGGCCGGAACGGCAATGTTTTCAACGTGCCTGACTTCAAGAGTACCGATGATCGAGCAATTTTGCAAGCACCTGCAAGGCAGCCGGCAGGGCAATGCCGGCGGGCAGCAAAAAAGCCGGACCACCCTGACCGTCAATGTGTGACGGTGCGGTGATCCGGCCCTCTCCGGAAGCAGTTTGTGACTGGCTTGTGTCCGGTCAGTTCTCGGTCATGAAATGCCGTTCGTACATATCCTCAAGCGCCTGAAGATGGCGTGACTCCTCTTTCAGCAGCTGCTGGAAGAGCATCCCCATCGGGGCCCCGGCACAGCCATGTGCAACCTTGCCATAGTAATCGACCGCCCCCTTCTCCAGGTGGATGGCGTACAACAGTGCCTCGCGTACTCCAGATTCCGGGCCGAGCTCCTGTTTTTTAAAGACATAATCCAGATGCATGGTCGGGATCGGCTGATCAAGATTACCACCGCTCTCCATCCGTCCCTCAAGCAGGGCTTTTTCCAACTGAAGCTTATGGTTCAGTTCATCCAGAGCATTTTCACGCAGAATTTCTTTGGCACCCTTGTCGGTTACCTGGCGAATCGCCGCAAGATAGTTGCGAAAACCTTCGTTTTCCATCTGGATGGCCATCTCAACCGCTGCATCAAAGGTATAACAGACCTGGTTGTCACTCATGATTACGCCTCCTGCTCGATCAGCCGGGCTGATGTTATGAATACCGGCTCCAGCGGGACATCGCCATGGCCGTTTTTATTGCCGGTTTTGACGGCACGGATCTCATCGACGATCTCCAACCCTTGCAGAACCTGCCCGAACACACAGTAGCCGAAACGGTCGGGCTGTTTGCCGGCATGATCCAGAAACGGGTTATCGACCGTATTGATGAAGAACTGGCAGGTGGCCGAGTCAACGACGGCGGTGCGGGCCATTGCCAAGGTGCCGCGCTTGTTGGAGAGGCCGTTGGCCGCTTCGTTTTTGATTGCAAACTTTGTTTTCTTTGGCTCCAGGTTTTCGTTCATTCCGCCCCCCTGGATCATAAAATCCTTGATGACGCGATGAAAGATAAGACCGTCATAGTGGCCTTCCTTGACGTAGGAGAGGAAATTTTTAACGGTTATCGGAGCTTTTTCCCTGAAAAGCTCGATCGTAATCGCGCCTTTTGATGTTTCCAGCAGGACCTGCGGGTTCTGGTCGGACATCGTGCATCCTCCTGAGTATATTTGTGCAACCTGTTCAGGCACACCCTTTACAGAAGTGGTTTATATAGCACATACCGGTGACAAATTAAACTTAATTTTAAGCGGTTGTCAAACCGGAACCGCTGGGATAAGCTGTTCTGGCATCAGAATTGTTAATATCAGGGAGGTCCATTCATGAAGATCAGCTGGCATATTCTTGCGGCATGCGCGACTCTCGTCTTCTCGACAGCCATACCGGTCCTGGCATCCAGCCACCTCGACATTATTCCCGGCAACCAACCCGCCTCGCCCCGCGCCGATCTGGGCGCCAGGGCACCTGACTTTGCGCTTGACGGGGTGGTCGACCAGGAAGTCAAAAAAATCTCACTGTCCGATTACCGTGGCAAATGGGTGGTTCTGTTCTTCTACCCCGGTGACTTCACGTTTGTCTGCCCGACAGAAATCAAAGGGTTTAATCGGGCGCTGGCCGAATTCAAGGCGATCAATACCGAGGTACTGGCAGTCTCGGTCGACAGTAAATACTCCCATCTGGCATGGATCAAGAGCGGCGCTCTCGAGAAGCTTGGCTACCCGCTGCTCTCCGATTTCAGCAAAAAAACCGCCCGTGACTACGGTGTGCTCGATCACGTCAGCAGCGCCGCCCGCCGCGGCCTTTTCATCATTGATCCGCAGGGCGTCATTCAGCATACGGTTGTTCACAGTGACAAAGTCGGAAGAAGCGTCGAAGAAACCTTGCGGGTACTTAAGGCCCTGCAGACCGAGGAACTTTGCCCTCTTAACTGGAAACCGGGAGACAAGACGCTGAAGAAATAATCGGTTCAGCAGGTGCCGAACAAGTCGGTTTTCGAGGATTGAGGCGGCAGAACGATTGAAAATTCGGTACCGACAACCGGATCGGTTCTGAATGATACGGTTCCGCCCAGGTACTGCTCGCCAAAGAGTTTCATGCTGTAGGTGCCCAGGCCGCGGCCGTTTTTACTTTTGGTACTGAAAGAACGCCGGAAAATCTGAAGGGCGACGGCATCAGGTATTTGACCGGGGTTATGAACAGCAAACGCGGGGCACCCGCCACGGCACTCAAACCATACCCTCACCCGGTCGGCGGCGCTGGTAGCCTCAAGGGCGTTTTTTACCATATTTGCGATTACTCTGGTCAGAAGAGGCAGGCAGGTGTCTATTACCACCGGCTGTTCAGGCGGAATAATCTCAAGGCGCTGTAAGCGGTTCGCCGGATAACCGGCAAAAAATGTATTGATACCCTGCAGCACGACGTTGACTGCTACCGGGGTCATATCAACCTTCAACTCGCCCCGCTCTGCTTGCATTAAGAGGCGCTGGTTCTGGACCTCCTGGGTAAGATGGTTGGATATGCCGACAATTTTCTCGGCGATATTCACCGCATCGGCCGGCCTCATCCGGAGCACGTCACTCCATCCTTGCAAACCGGTAATCAGATTCAACAAGTCATGGATAAATACATTCTCGAGCACATCGCGGCGCTTGCTGGCACTGATATCGTGTAACACAAACACCAGCAGAGGGTTATCGCCGATTGTGATCGGAGTAGAGCGGACACTGAACTCATGGGCCTCAACCCGGCCATCGCGTTCCACTGAAAGCAGGCACTCATTTACCGCAGACTTGCAATCCTGCTGGGACGTTACCATAGCAATTACCGCCCCGCATGTGGAGCAGGTCCGGGATGTACCGCAGCCGTCAGGACCGGAATCGTGGTAAATGCAGTTAAATACCTCTCCCGGCCGAAGGCCGAGCAGGCAATCGGCATTCTGGACGTTAAGCGCTTTGAGGACATTCGGGTTGGCGGCCAGTATCTGCCGCTGCCGGTTCAGAATCAGCACAAAACCGTCCACGGATTCAAGCAGGACCTGGGTGATCGGATTATGCAGACAAAACTCGGCCAATTCCTCCAAATTCCGCTGATTTTCCCGACCGGCCGGCGCAAACCACGTTTCAACCTGAGGCGTCTCGATCATTCTCCGTAACTCCCGCATGATGGTTGTATACAGTTGCTTGATCATAGCATGGATTGTTTCTCATGCAAGCGTCGTCGCCGTTTTTGCCGCTGTTTTTGCTGGAGCAGCACGGAGGAATAGGCTAATATTGCGGGGCAAGGAGTTTATGAGCGTTATGCAGGCACCATGGACACCCGTTAGCATACTGGCCTGGACCAGATCCTACCTGGCAGACAAGGGGGTTGAAAATGCCCGCCTGGAGGCCGAGTGGATGCTCTGTCGCGTGCTGGGGCTGGACCGGGTCGGCCTGTATCTCAATCATGACCGGCCGCTGGTCGAGCCTGAACTCGCCGCCTACCGTTGCATGATCGCCCGCAGGTCGAAGCGGGAGCCGCTGCAGCATATTCTGGGCGGCCAGGAGTTCTGCGGTCTCGATTTCAAAGTGACGCCAGACGTCCTGATCCCCCGCCACGATACGGAAACCCTGGTGGAAGAGGCCATCGCCCGTATGCCGCGTGCCCGGCGCATCCTCGACATCGGCACCGGAAGCGGCTGTATTGCTGTTATACTGGCCCGGCGTATTCCCGGCGCTCTGGTCACGGCGCTTGATGTTTCCGGCCCGGCGCTGGCGGTGGCCCGTAGCAACGCCGCAGAGCACGCCGTCGAAATCGAGTTTTTGTGCGGTTCGCTGTTTGATCCGGTGCGGGAGAGAACCTTTGACCTGATCGTTTCCAATCCCCCCTATATCCCCTCCAGGGAGATCGAAACGCTTGAGCCCGAGGTGCGGGACTACGATCCGCGTGTTGCCCTTGACGGCGGTAAGGATGGGCTTGATATCTACCGGGAGATGATTCCCGCGGCCATCCGGCATCTGGAGCCGGGAGGATGGCTGCTGGTGGAAATCGGGCAGGGACAGGGCAGTGGGGTTGAATCAATCTTTGCTGCAGCAGGTGGATACGGTGCGGTAATCACAGCACGGGACCCGGGCGGGACCACACGGGTCGTCGGGGCACGAAAGGAAGCAGATCCATGAACGGTGAAGACGCTGAAAAAATATTGAACGAAGCCGATGTGCTGGTGCCGGGGGCTGAAATTGAAACGGCGATCATCCGCATGGCTGCCGAGATCAGTGGACGGATGTGCACTGCCGACCCGGTCGTTATCTGCATAATGAACGGCGGACTGGTCTTTGCCGGTCAACTGCTGACCCGATTGAAATTTCCGCTGCAGGTGGATTACGTCCATGCCACCCGTTACGGGCATGACGCAGTTGGCACTCATCTGCACTGGACCGTCCGCCCCCAGACAGAGCTGAAAGGCCGTACGGTCCTGCTGGTGGATGATATTCTCGACGAGGGTGTGACATTGGCGGCTATCGCCGGGTACTGCCGCGAACAGGGAGCACGGGAAGTGCTGATGGCCGTGCTGGTTGAAAAACTGCACCTTCGTAAGGTCACTCCCGGGATGAGGGCCGATTTCTCCGGTGTCGAGGTCGGCGACCGCTTCCTGTTCGGCTATGGCCTTGACTACAAAGGATACTGGCGCAACGCACCGGGTATTTACGCCGTAAAGGGGATGTGATCCGGACCCGGTCTATCCCTCCGTCAGCACACGTTCCTCGTAAATCTCTTCCAGGCGCCGGCGATGTCCCAATTCGACATCAGCAAAGGTCATCAGCACTTTCTGAAGTTTTTCGTCGTCGGTCATGCCGGCGGCCGCCTTATAAAGCTGGTAGGCATTTTCCTCAGTCTTGAGGGCATAACCGATAATTTCGTTATAGGTCATATCCGGCCGGAACGGCACATCAGCCAGATAACGTGCAATGCTTGATTCCGGGAGTGTGCAGAGACGATGGTTTTCTGCCTTGTCCTGGTCGATTTTGCTGAATACATCCTTGTGCGTGGCCTCTTCAGCAGCCAGTTCGTCAAACATCTTTTTTGACGAGATCTCGGTTGAAAGCTCTGCCGCCTGCTTGTAGAGTCTGTATGCTGTGTCTTCACGCTCAATGGCAAATTTGATTACTTCCTCAAGAGTCACGAACTTTTCCATGTGGTGCTATTGCACTCCCTTCCCACGTAAAATGTGATTCCGGTCTGCCTTTTCGGCAGACCGGAATCTTTATCTGCGCTGTTACCGCCTCCGAGCGCTACTGCCTGTCAAGCTCGGCATCAATACTGATCTGAACCTCATCGCCGACAACCACACCGCCCGCATCAAGCTTTTTGTTCCAGCTCACGCCGTAGTCCTGGCGGTTGATTGATGTCGTTGCCGAAGCCCCCCGTTTGGTAACACCCTGCGGACTCTTCACTTCGGCAGTCGGCCCCTCGACACTCAATACCACCGGCCGGGTTACGCCGCGAAGGGTCAGGTTGCCGGTCACATTCAGTCGGTTCGCCCCCGCTTTCTCAACAGAAGTCGAAACAAACGTCATGGTGGGATACGTGGCCGCATCAAAGAAATCCCCGCTGCGCAGGTGTTCATCACGTTTGGCGATGTTTGTATTGATTGAGGCGATGTCGATCGATACATTGACCGTTGATCTGGTTATATCCTTGTCATCGATGACCACAGTCCCTTTGAACTTCTCGAAGACACCTTTTACATTGGCAATCATCAGGTGTTTTACCTTGAAGCCGATCACCGTATGTGCCGGGTCAAGGGCGTAGGTCGCTGCCAGAGCATTGAGCGGTGCAACGAGCGCCAGTACGATGAATATGCTAATAAACCTTTTCATGACATCCTCCTTTTTGTCGATCAATCATCAGACCTGAAATAATCCAGCACCTGCTGCGGGTGCTGATCTGCCTTGGCCACTTTTGTCCAGTGCTTCCTCACAACACCGTCCGGCCCGACAACGACCGTCGAGCGGATGGTTCCGGTGGTTTTTTTGCCATACATCACTTTTTCGCCGAACGCTCCGTAGGCTGCCATCATTGCGGCATCCGGATCTGACAGCAGCACAAATGGCAACTGATGGGTGCCAATAAACTTTCCATGGGATGCTATGCTGTCCCTGCTGACGCCGATCAGCACGATCCCTCTGCGGATCAGTTCGGAATAATTATCCCGGAAACCGCACGCCTCTTTCGTGCAGCCGGATGTGTTGTCTCTGGGGTAAAAATAAATAACAACCGTTTTGCCGGCATACTGCTTCAGGGAGTGGGTTTTTCCGTCACTTCCCACAAGCGCGAAGTCAGGAGCTTTCTTTTTTTCGAGTGACATGATGTGTTCTCCTTGCGAAAACAGGACCATTTGAGTCCAGTTTATCACCCACGGCCGAAACGTCAAGATTATTTTCTCTGTCGGCATATTCTCTGCCGTATCTGGATTGTATTGGAAAAATTCGACGGTATGCTTACGACATGCGAGGTGGGAAAAATTTCAATAAACTTGATGTGTGTCAAAACAGTGCCACACTATCCAATTCATAATTGCGCGCAGCAACTGTGAGGCACAAGAGCCGCAACGTCACCATACACCCCAGAAAGGAGAATTACCAATGCTCAAGAACAGGCTGACCCTTGCGATCGCGGCGGTTGGTGCCGCAGGAGCGCTACTCTCGATTCCTGCCCTGACCACCGCGGTCAACAAGCCGGCAACCAAAGTCGCCAACGACGGACGGGCCAGATGCTATGAGTGCCATGATGAGGTCAAGGCGCTCAAGGAAGGCTCGAAACATGCCAAGCTTGCCTGCACCGTCTGCCACGACAAACTGGATAGCCACATGAAGGACCCCGAAAAGAACAAGCCGGTGACCATCATCGACCAGAAGCTGTGCGGCACATGCCACAAAAACCAGATGGAGAGCTTCTACACGCTCAACCGTGACGGCGGCGCCCGCAAGGAGAAGGGGGTTCCGGTCGGCCGCTCGCCCATGCAGGACAAGCTGCTGGCCGGCCACGGCTTCACCTTTGAGCATGCCGAACCCCGGGCACACGCATTCATGGTCACTGATCAGTTCATTGTGGACCGGTTCCAGGGGGGGCGCTATCAGTACAAGAACGGCTGGAAGGATGTCGACAAGATGGGCAAGACCTGGGATGTTTTGGTGGACAAAGGGAAGGACTTCAAGCTGAAGGAAACCGCCATGGCCGGCAACCCGACCTGCATTCAGTGCAAGACGTCCGATCACCTCCTCAAATGGAAGTTCATGGGTGAGAAGGGGGGCAGATTCGACCGTACTTCTGACGTGAACGACGTGGCCAGGGAGACCAACAATCCGGTCGGCTGCATCCACTGCCATGATCCCCACGGCGGCCAGCCTCGTGTGGTCCGTGATGCCCTGATACAGGCTGTTGAGAAGGATAAGGGGGGCAATATCTTCTCCAGGGGCGGCACAACAGACCTCAAGGTGATTTCGTTCCGTGACGGCTTCCGCAAGATCGGTGTCATGGCCAAGACCGACTCTCGCCTGATGTGCGCCCAGTGCCATGTGGAGTACAACTGCAATGCCGGTACCCAGTGGAGCGACGGCAAAAAGGTCGGCTATGACGACCTGCGCACCAACCATTTCCCGCTCAAGAATTCGCTCCAGCTGCTTAAACATTACAAAGAGCTTGACTTCTTCGACTTCAAGCATGCCATTACCGGTGCCCGTCTGATCAAGTTCCAGCACCCGGAGGCCGAGACCTATGCCGGCAGCGTGCATGACAAGGCCGGGGTCCAGTGCCATCAGTGTCACATGCCGAAGGCGAAGGGTAAAGACGGCAAGACCTTCTCCAACCATGGTGTGGTCAAGCCCAAGCTGACGGTCAGGGAATCATGCCTTGGCTGCCACAAGGACAGCACTGCCGAGAAGAAACTCTACGAGATAGAAACAATTATCAACTATACCAAGGGAAAGATGCGTAAAGCCGAATACTGGCTTGGCCAGTTGATCGATACCTATGCCGCCGCCCAGCGGGCCGGCGTAGTGGAGGACGTACTCAGGCAGGCCCGGGAGAAACATGAAGAGGGCCATGCCCTGTGGGAATACTGGACCGCTGAAAATTCAGACGGTTTCCATAACCCGTCCCTGGCTCGGGAGAGCCTTACCGGCTCAATCGCCGCCTCCAAGGCCGGGGTGAAGATTCTCAATGACGCCATGGCCGTGGCCAAAAAGGATGAGCCGAAGAAGTAGATTGCCCTCCCCACTGCTGCATCAAAAAGCCCCGTTTCACAAGGAACGGGGTTTTTTGATGCGTGACACTGCTCGATACCTGAACTATAGTGTCTGGAACGTTTCAGATTCCGGAGGGTGCCATGAAGTTGCAAATTGCATATTTTATCACACTGGTGATGGCTATCATGTCCGGCTGTGCCTTTGTCAATGTTCCGCTCATGGTTCCTCCCAGCCCGCTCGAAGAGCAGGTGCTCGAAGGGGACGGTGCCCGGAAGATCCTGATCATCGATATAAGTGGCACTATTACCGAAGAGGAAAAAACGGGTGGATTCCTCGGGAAAGGCGCCCCCTCGCTTGTCTCTGTGATACGCGAGTCTCTGCGCAAGGCGGAACAGGATGATCGGCTGGCCGCCGTGATCCTGCGCATAAACTCTCCCGGCGGAACGATCACCGCCAGCGACATCATCCACCATGACCTGGGAGAATTCAAAAAGCGCAAGAACGTGCCGGTCATCGCCTGCATCATGTCGACCGGCGCATCAGGCGCCTACTACATCGCCACCGCAGCAGATGAGATCACGGCTCATCCGACCGCTGTCACTGGAAGTATCGGTGTGATCATCATGAAATTTAATGTGGAAGGGCTGATGGGCAAAATCGGCCTAGAGCAGCAGACCGTCAAGTCTGGAGACAAAAAAGACATCATGTCCCCCTTTCGCAAGGCAACCCCGGAAGAACTGGCGATCGGCCGTGAGATGATCGATCAGTTCTACAGCCGCTTTCTGGATGTGATACTGGCGCGGCAGGGAAACAGGCTGTCACGGGACGAGCTGAAAAAACGTGCCGATGGTAGAATCTATACCGCCCAGCAGGCGCTTGACGCACAACTGATCGACAGGATTGCCTACCTGGATGACGTCATTGCAGCTCTGCGCGCGAAAACGGGTGCCGGGTCGGCACGGGTGGTGACGTACTACCGTCCGGGAAGCTACAAAGGGAGCATCTACTCCGGTACTGCCGCCAGAGAGGGCTTTGTGGAGCTGATGGGCGGTTTCGCGGGGAGTTCCGGCACGAGCTTCATGTATCTCTGGAATCCCTGATTCCGGATTAATTCCAATCCCAGATCAAAAGAGTGATCTCTGTTACTGCGCCGTGTACCAGAATTTGGTCTGGCGCACCGTGCCGTCGGCAGTCTTGAACTTGCACATCACGCCATATTTCCCTTTTTTGTCCATCACCACATCGGCTCCGAAATGCCCATGCATGGCTGTCAGGTCCTTGGTCTGCTCACTCTTGTCCGGTCCCTGTACTTTCAGCTTTGCGTGACCTTCCGTTATTGTTTTGCCGCTTCTGACATCTTTGAGCGTCATGGAAACATGGTGCGTCTCTTTGACCCCTTTGGGCAAGGC
>DCNF01000037.1:13060-16802 GCA_002322035.1 Geobacter sp. UBA1603 | reverse complement strand
AGGTTACCTTGACGCCGTCAACGACCTCTTCATGGGCGGCACCGCCCATGGCGGCATGGCCTTTCATGTCATGGCCGGAATGATCGGCGGCAAAGGCTGCCGGCGTGAGCAGAGCAAGGGTTATGGCGAACGTGAGTATCTGCTTTGTCATGGTGCAAGTCTCCTTTGATAGGTGGATGCCTAAAACTGGAACGGATGTATACCGTTTTGGACAGCAGATACCGTGCCATGGCATAACCTGCCGATTAGTAATGCATCATGTATAGGCAGAGCAGGGCAGGATAGAGATTATTCTACAGCGTATGGGGAATTTTCGCTAAAGCGTCCCGGATATTTTCGGCGTCGTGGGGCAGTTGGGGGTTGTCCGAGAAGAAATGTCTGATGGGGGCCCGTAATCGTACGGGGCGACAAACCGGTCGGGTAAGCCGGCGGCAGCTCTTTCTTTGCCATCTGCCTGAAGATCAGATGTCGAAGCGTCCGCCGCAATCCCGCTCATCGCCCCTGATTTTTTCAATTCCGTGGCCGATAACCGGCCAGACTGCGGCAAGGTTTTCCCGTGCGGCCCGCGGACTTCCCGGGAGATTAATGATCAGGCTGCGGTTCCGGATGCCGGCCACCGCCCGCGACAGTGATGCCATCGGTGTTTTTTCCAGGCTGCGCAGGCGCATAAGTTCGCCGATGCCTGGAATCAGGCGCTGACAGACCTGCATGGTCGCCTCGGGAGTGATGTCACGCGGCGAAACGCCGGTACCCCCGGTAGTCAGAATCAATTCGGCCAGGTCACGGTCAGCCCAGTCGCTGAGCACGCCAACGATCTGATCAAACTCATCGGGAATGACATGGGCATGTACCGTATGGACGCCCTTCTCGGCCAGCCAGGCCGAGAGTGCGGGGCCACTCTCGTCAACCCGCTCTCCCCGTGCGCCCTTGTCGGAAAGGGTGAGCACTGCTGCCCTCATGTGAACTGTCATCGGGCCTCCCGCCGGTATGTGCCGCTTTTCCCGCCTTCTTTGTACAAGAGCCGGACAGCACCCACCTCAATCGACTTGTCGGATCCCTTGCACATATCGTAGATGGTCAGAGCCGCCAGGGCCGCTCCGGTCATGGCCTCCATCTCGACGCCGGTCCGCTCGAAGGCGCGGACCGTGCAGCGAACCGACACCGTCCCATGGGCTTGGTCAAGTACAAATTCGACTGCCGCATGGTGGATTGCCAGCGGATGGGAGAGCGGGATCAGGTCGGACGTGCGCTTGACCGCTTGAATCCCGGCCAGCCGGGCCACGCCAAGCACATCTCCCTTGGTAGCGCTACCGCCGGTGATCACCGTGAGCAGTTCCGGCGCCATGCAGACAATCGCCTCGGCTTCGGCGGTCCGCATGGTCGGCTGTTTGGCCGAGACATCAACCATGACCGCGTTGCCCTTGCTGTCGAAATGATTGAAGTTCATTTCCGCTCCCGCCCATCAGCCGCAAGGCCGAGAAATGCAAGTTTGTCAAATAATGCCTGTCTGGTGACCGGCTTGGTCAGGTAGGAATCACAGCGGGCGTCAAATGACGTGAGGATCGTGTCGGCGTCACCGGCGGACGTGATCATGATGATCGTGGCCGGAGTGAACGATTGTGCAGCTTCAAGCTCGCGCAGCTTTTTCAGTACGTCCATTCCGCTGATGCCGGGCATGACAACGTCAAGGGTTACCAGACAATACGGCTCCCCTGCGGCAAGTGCCTGCTCGAAAAGGGTAATCGCCTGCGCGCCGCTCTCGGCGGTGTCGCAGGATCCAAATGACGCCAGCATGTCAGACAGCATGGTCCTGTTGAACAGGTCATCATCAACCACAAGAATTTTCATCGGTCCCTCAATGTCCGCCGCCGGCAGAGCCCTGGGGCAGGTACTGTTCGAACTGTTTTTTGTCAATCGAGCAGCGGTAGGCCTCTTCCGGGTTGATTTTCTTTGTTTTCAGAAGGTCGAGCAGATGCTGGTCCATCAGCTGCATCCCGTCTTTCTTGGCGGTCTGGATAATCGAGGGAATCTGGAAGGTCTTGGCCTCGCGGATCAGGTTGCCGATTGCCGGCGTGCCGAGCATAATCTCAAGCGCCGCAACCCGTCCGTTTCCTTCGGCGGTTTTAAGCAGCTGCTGGCAGACAACCCCTTTCAACGATTCGGAGAGCATGGCCCGCACCTGTTCCTGCTGGTCGGTCGGGAACACATCGATGATCCTGTCGATCGTCTTGGCCGCGGTGTTGGTATGGAGAGTCCCGAAAACGAGGTGGCCGGTCTCGGCGGCGCTCATGGCCAGCTGGATGGTGGTCAGGTCGCGCATCTCGCCGACCAGGATGATGTCCGGATCCTCGCGCAGGGCCGCCCGCAGCGCCGAAGCGAAGCTCTCGGTGTGCTCTCCGATCTGACGCTGGTTCAACAGCGATTGTTTATTTTCGTGAATGAATTCAAGGGGATCCTCTAGTGTGAGGATATGCTCCTTGCGGGTCTCGTTGATCAGGTCGATCATGGCGGCCAGGGTCGTTGACTTGCCTGAACCGGTCGGGCCGGTCACCAGCACCAGCCCCTTCTTAAAGTTGACCATGCGGCGGACCCCTTCCGGAAGCCCCAGCTGGTCGGCCGAAAGGATTTTGCTCGGAATAATCCGAAACACGGCTGCCACGCCGCGGTGCGTCATCATGACATTGCCACGGAAACGGGCCAGCCCCTCCACTGCATAGGCGAAATCAAGATCTTTTTTCTCGTTAAAATGTTCCTTTTGCTTCTCGTCCAGAATTTCGAAGATAACAGCCAATAGCTCTTCGTGGCCGAGCGGCTTGAACTGCAGGCGGACCATTTCACCGTGCAGGCGGAAGATCGGGGGGTTGCCGCTGGAAAGGTGCAGGTCGGATGCTCCCTGCTCTTTCATCATCCTGAACAATGCGTCAATTTTTGCCATATCGGTTCTCCGTCGTGGTTATTGCTACAGCACCACCGAGGCGATGTACTCTTCCGGCGATACCTGACCGGCCATAAGAAGTTCGAGTCCTTCATGCTCGACACCGCGGTACGCGGTGCTTTCCAGATAGCGGTCAAGTGCTTCCACATCGCTTGACTGCTCAAACACCCGCAAAAATTCGTCCCGGAAGGGGATCACGTCGACCAGGAATCGCCGACCGCTGAAGCCGGTGTGCCCGCAGGCATCACAGCCAATGCTGCGGTAAAACGACTCCGGCGAATCTGCCAGCCGCATTGCCTCGCGCTCTTCGTCCGGCGGCTGATACTCGCAGCGGCATTCCGGGCAGAGGAGCTGAATGCCCTTGAACGAGACCAGCCCGTTGACAAACACCGGCAGGAAATAGTTTTTCTGCTGGTAGAGCAGCAGATGGCGCAGTACGTTACGGGTGCCGCGAATCTCCAGGCCGGCCAGCACCCGTTTGCCGCGCATGGCCGCCCGGCAGGCGGCGGTAAAGGGCATCCCTTCGGTCGCGTCTTCAATCACCAGAAGGTCCGGCAGATGGTCAAGGCTGTCCATGATCAGCCGGGCCCGGGAGGCCTCGTCGGACGGCATCGGAATCCGGGGGAAACGTTTTGATCCGCGCCCCGGACCATGGCCGAAGACGATCACCGTTTTCCCGGAGGTTTCCATCTCCTCCAGCATCAGGTCGATCATCCGGTCGCGTTCCTCCCTGTTGCGGGAAGCGAAAAAAGAGATGCCGCTGGCCGCCCGGGCCAGGCCGACAAAAGAGGTATGCTGCTCAGGGGG
>DCNF01000037.1:0-12964 GCA_002322035.1 Geobacter sp. UBA1603 | reverse complement strand
AATATAGTCTCCTCCTTCGCCCTGCATGATCATAACGCGGAATGGTGCGGTTCGTGAACGGTAGCTGAAATTGAGGATTCCGCTGCTGCTGATGTCATGGATCTGTCCCATGGCAGCCGCCAGCCGTAGCCGCAGCACCAGATCCGGATAGTAATTGGGCTGCAGGGTGCCAACCGGCCGGGTGATGCCACCCCGTCGGCCCACAATCATGATCTGATCTCCGCAGGGCTGCAGCGAAAGTGATGACAGGCGGTTCTGGATAATGAACACCAACAGATAATCCAGCAGTTTGCCGCCCCCCAGGTCGGCATTGATCGCAGTAAGTACCTGCTCGGAAAAAACCGGGGAGGCAAAGCCGAGGCTTTCCTCGCCGGCGCTGCCGTATCCGGCATCGATCATTTCACGGATTTCCCTGATCAGGGCAACCGAGATATTGACCGAACAGCCGCTCTGCAGCTCAATGGCTTCGACCGCCGCCCGGTTCAGCGGGTCGGCAATAGCCACATTCAGCTCATTGCCGGCCCTGATCAGCGGGATCACATTGAATCTGCGCGCCATGGCAGCAGGGATCAGCGCCAGGGCGTCCGGGTCGAGCATCTCTTTCTTGAGCCTGATGTAAGGAAGGTCAAGCTGGTTGGAGAGGGCCCAGTCAATGTCTTCCTGGGTGACAATCCCCAAATTCACCAATGCCTCACCAAAGCGGCAGTTGCAACGCTGCTGCTCGGTTAGGGCGGCCTCGATATCAGCTTCGGTAATAATCTGGGAAGCGGAGAGGATATCTCCCAGGGTCCCTTTTTTGGGTGAGTGTGTCATGTCAGCCTCCGCGAATTACGGGTCGGTGCGGTCACTCATATTTTCAAAACGGGTGTGTTCTCCCAGGAAGGCCAGCTTGACCGTCCCGAGGGCCCCGTTACGCTGTTTTCCGATTATTATCTCTGCGTTCCTCTCATGGCCCTGTGAACAGGAACCATCGCGTTTCTTGCATTGATCGCAATAGACCGACTCACGGTAGACGAACATGATGACATCGGCATCCTGCTCGATAGCACCTGACTCGCGCAGGTCGCTCATCATCGGGCGTTTGTCGGATCGTTTTTCCAACTCCCGGTTCAGCTGGGACAGGGCGATAACCGGTACACCCAGCTCCTTGGCAAGCGCCTTCAGAGAGCGGGATATGTCGGAGATCTCCTGCTGGCGCGATTCCGGGTTGGCGCCACCCCGCATCAACTGAAGGTAATCGACGATAATCAGCCCGATGTCGTGCTCACTCTTCAGCCGCCGGGCCTTGGAGCGAAGCTCAAGGACACTGATCGCCGGGGTATCGTCAATGAATATCTTGGAATCAAACAGGGCGCTGGCTGCCCGCTGCAGGCGCGGCCAGTCCGAATCATGAAAATGGCCGGTCCGCATCTTGCCGAAATCGATCCGTGCCAGCGAGGCAAACAGGCGCATCACCAACTGCTCTTTGCTCATCTCCAGAGAAAATACGACCGATGGCACTTTTTTCTTGTTGTGCGGATCAGCACTGGCGTACTCGGCAATGTTGAGCGCCAGGGTTGTTTTACCCATGGAAGGGCGGGCGGCGATAATCACTAGGTCGCCCGGCTGAAAACCGGCGGTCATCTTGTCCAGTTCGAGATACCCTGTCGGCGTCCCGGTGATCAGCTCCTTGCGGTCATACAGGCTCTTCAGGGTCTTGAAGGTGTCCTTGACGATGTCCTTGACATGGACATACTGGGGCCGGAGCTTGTTCTCCGATATCTCGTAGATTTCCTTCTGGGCTTTGTCAAGCAGCTCGTTGACATCCGATTCCTCGTCGTAGCCACGGGTGGCGATCTCGGTTGCGACGCTGATCAGACGGCGGTTGACTGATTTTTCCTTCACGATACGGCAGTAATAGGCGATATTGGCCGCCGTCGGGACGTAATCCACCAGGGTGGCCAGATAGGCCGCCCCCCCGGCTTCCTCCAACTCTCCCTGCTTGCGCAGCATATCGGTCATCGTGATCAGGTCGCACGGCTCGCGCTGATCAGACAGGCGCATCATGGCCGTGAATATCTTGCGATGGTTTTCCCGGTAGAAGTCCTCCGGACCAAGCATCTCCAAGACCCGGTTGATCGCATCGTTGTCGATCAGAATTCCGCCCAGGATCGACATCTCGGCCTCAAGGCTCTGGGGGGGGAGTTTACGGATATCACTGTTCATCATGCCTACCTATTTAGCCCACATACGTGCAAAGCGCAAGACGCTCATGCCCGGTGGCGGGAAATCACATCCCTGACGGCAGTCACCACGTCACGGGCGTCATCCATGGACATCTTCGGGAACAGCGGCAGCGAAAGGATCCGCTCCGAAGCGTAACTGGCATTGGGCAGCTTTTGGTCGGGTACCGGGAAATGCTCGCGGTACCAGGCGTGGTGGTGGATCGCCTTGTAGTGCAGGCCGCTGCCGATATTATGCTGCTTCAACTCGGCCATGAAGCGGTCCCGGTCGATGGAGAGCCTCTCGATCCGCACCAGCGGCGTATAGAGGTGCCAGGCATGGCGCTGCGGGTAGGGGGCGTAGGCCGGCAGGACCAGCTCGGGCAGGTCGGCGAATTCGGCGTTGTAGAACTCGGCGATGTGGCGCCGGCGGTCTATAAAGCTGTCCAGTTTGGGCAACTGGTGGATACCAAGGGCGGCCTGGATGTCCATCATGTTGTACTTGAAGCCGGGGAGCAGGATATCGTAGTTGGGGGTGCCGGTGGCGGAGAAACGCTTCCAGGCCTCGCGGCTCATGCCGTGGAATTTAAGCAGGCTGATCTCCTCGGCCAGGGTTTCATCGGCGGTGCAGACCATACCCCCCTCACCGGTGGTAATGTTCTTGTTGGGGTGGAAGGAGAAGATCGAAATCGAATCGAACGAGCCGATCCTGCGCCCCTTGTACTCCGTGCCGGCAGCGTGGGCGGCATCTTCGATAACCGTGAAGCCATGCTCCTGCGCCAGTTCGAAGAGCGGGTCCAGGTCGCAGGCCTGGCCGGCGAAATGCACCGGGATGACAGCCTTTGTGCGCGGTGTGATCTTCTTCAGTACCTCGTTCACGTCGATATTGAGGGTGCCCGGCTCGATGTCGGCCAGCACCGGGGTGCCGCCGCAGAGCACGATCATGCTCACCGTTGAGGCAAACGTCATCGGGGTGGTGATGATCTCGTCTCCCTCCTTGATGCCGAGTGCCAGCAGGGTCAAGTGCAGGCCGGCAGTGGCCGATGAGAGCGGCACGGCAAAGGCTGAACCGACATAGGCCTTGAAATCTTCTTCGAAACGTTTGACCTTGGGGCCGGTGGTTATCCAGCCGGACTTGAGGGAGTCGACCACTTCGGCAATTTCGGCGTCCTCAATGGTCGGGGCGGAAAAGGGTAAAAAGATTTGACGCATACGGCAGGAATACCTCCGTGGTATATAGTTTCAGTTATTTGCGACGAGCAGAAACCGCCCCGACTCTTTTACGATGCGGCCTCTCGCCTTCATTTCGGGTGCAAATTTTTCAAACTCATGTTTTTTCAGGAACACCAGTACCGGCGTATCAGACAACCACATCCGGCTGAAGTCTGCCTGATCCGGAAACCAGGCCGACTGGCCCTCCTGTGTGCTGCCAAAGGTCAGCTCATCCAGCTTTCCGGTCACCATGACCCGTTGTTTCAGGTACCAGGGGACCCCCTGCATCGGGCCGAAGGTAACGACTCTGGTATCGCGGGTCATACGCGGCTGTGCGGCTCGGGCCATGTCACGGACCGATTCGGTGCGGGCGATATCGGCCATCACTGTTCGGGGTATGACGATCTGCAGCAGCAGGGAGGCAGAGCAGAGCACCCCGGCGACCTGAAGCGGAAAGCGGCCGGGACGGTAGAGCAGAGCGGCGGCCTGAATCAGAAACAGAGCGGCGATCACAAGTGTCGCCCAGCGTGGGACCATCGGCATCACGTCGGAAAATCGCCGCATGGCATCGGCCTGGGATGGAAATACTCCGGCCAGCAGGTCGGCAATTCCCCCCAGATAGGAGTAGCCGGCTGCCGCAGCAGCTAGCAGTGCCAGCACCATCCCCAGAAAAGCGGACGGCAGGACCATGTCGCGTCCGCGCCCCTCGATCGTGCTGTCGAAGCGCTGGGCCACCATGATTGCCAGAGCCGGGAAAATCGGCAGAAGATACGGCACCAGTTTGGAGTTCGATTTTGAGAAGAACAGGAAGATCAGCACGCTCCAGACCAGCAGATAGATGCCGGCCCGCCCCTCGTCATGATGGCGGTCGCGCCAGCCGCGCCAGAGCGATCCGGGGATATAGAACGACCAGGGAAGCATCGTACCCAGCAGGACCGGCACAAAAAACCAAACCGGCTGGTAGCGGCCGTGAACCGTGCTGGTAAAACGCTGAAAATGCTCGTGAATAAAGAAAAACTGCGGGAATTCAGGATTCCTCAATGATACCGCCACAAACCAGGGGACGGTCACGGCAGCAAACAGGGACAAACCGCCTATCAGGCGCATTCGGCCGATAACCTGCCATTCGCGGGTCACCAGCAGGTAGAAAAAGATGATGCCGGCCGGGAAAACAATGCCGATCAGCCCCTTGGCCAGTACCGCCAGCCCGCAGAACAGATAGAACGTATACCAGGTGCGGGCGCTGCTCCGCCGGTGATGATCGGTCGCCCCGATGATGAAGGCACCAAGTGCCACGGTCAGGCAGAACGTCAGCAGCATATCGGTCAGGATGATCCGGGACTGGAGCACGAAACCGGCCGTGGTGCCGAGCATGGCGGCAGACAGCAGGGCAACCCGTCGGCCGTACAGCCGCCGGGCGATGATGTAGGTTGCCAGAACCGTAGCCAGCCCGAAAAGGGCTGACGGCAGCCGTGCGGCTGTTTCATTCAGTCCGAACAGCTTCAATGACAGGGCATTGGCCCAGTAGAGAAGCGGTGGTTTCTCGAAATACTTGACGTAATTCAGGGTTGGTGTGATCAGGTCGCCCCGTTCGAGCATTTCTCGCGGGATCTCGGCGTAGCGACCCTCGTCAGGGTCAATCAGCGGCAACCCTCCCAGATACTGCAGAAACGGTATCCCCAGTACCAGCGTCAGCAGGAGCAGATCCCGCAGCCAGCCACCATGGCTGTTTCTGATCAGTGACTTGAGGTCTCTCATGCGCTCACCCGTTTTTCCCGGCGCAACAGGTCATACGGCGCAACAGGCCCTGGCGTCCGGAGCAGAATCTGCTGGTTGGGGTTGGCCGCATCGGCTGGGGATTCAGCACCGTCGGGCCCGATCAGCGTCAGCTGCCCAAGCGTTAGCGTACCACAGGCCATATCCGGGCCGATCAGTTCCAACTCGTCAGCGGACTCGATCCGGTTCCGGACACCGACCAGGGCCCTCCCGTCCGGCATGACGTCAAGCACCACCCCGACAAACTCATGGCTGCGGATATAGGCCGAATCATAGTCCTGCCCTACGTTACGCGGTTCGCCGAACAAAAATCCGGTAGTATAGCCCCGGTGGCTCAATTTGCCCAGTTCTTCCATCCACTCCGGACGGCACTGCCAGCCGGCCGGGTTGTCACGGTACTCGTCCAGGGCCCGACGGTAGACGCGCAGCACCGATGCGACGTAGTTGATGCCTTTCATACGGCCCTCGATTTTGAGCGAGGCAACCCCGCTCGCGACCAGCGCCGGCAGATGCTCCAGCAGGCACAAATCCCGTGAGTTGAAAATAAATGTCCCGTCCTGATCCTCAATAACGGGAAAATACTCGCCGGGGCGGCTCTCTTCAACCAGCCGGTAGCTCCAGCGGCAGGGGTGGGTACACTCTCCCCGGTTGGCATCCCGGCCGGTCAGCATGCTGGAGATCAGGCATCGCCCGGAATGGGAGATGCAGAGCGCCCCATGGACGAACACTTCGAACTCGGCGCCCGGAACCCGCCGAACGGTTTCGCGGATGTCCTCCAGGGTCATTTCCCGGGCCAGATTGATCCGGCAGAACCCCTGCCGGTTCCAGAAGCGGGCACTGTTCCAGTTGATGGTATTTGCCTGGGTGGAAAGATGGAGCGGCAGGGCCGGAGCGCATTCACCCGCCAGAGAGGCAACGCCGGGGTCGGCCACGATCAGCGCATCGAACGGAAGCGCAGCAACCTGGTGCAGGTAGTCTTCCAGTGCCGCCAGTGAACCGTTACGCGGCAGGCTGTTGACCGTCAGGTAAGCCCTGACCCGGCGAGTGTGGCAGTAGTCAAGCGCCTCTGCCATTTCCGCCAGCGAGAAGTTGCCGGCCTGGTTGCGCAGGCCAAAGTCCTGTCCACCAAGATAGACCGCGTCAGCCCCGTAGTGGACGGCAACTTTCAGTTTTTCGATGGTGCCGGCCGGAGCCAGCAGTTCAGGCATTTTCATGGATGGGGACAACGCCTTTCGGCAGTATGCTCATACGCGGTGCACCAGGGAACGGAATGCTAGCATATTCGGCGCTCCTTTTGAATCGAAAAGGCGGTTTCGCTTGACAAACCCCTTTGTATCGCTTTAATTATGAAAAACACTCGTCAAATGGGGGAATTATGGCATCCGGTGTCGGCAGGGCAGTATCTGGCCTGCTCCTGTGCGTTCTTTCCGGCTGTGCGGCAGATGATCTGGTGGTCAAGCGGATTGCCGAATCCGAGGCCAAGATTGAGCATCTGATCCAGGCCGCTAAAAAGCGCGAAATCCGAGACAATGAGCTGGCCGGTGAGGTGCAGTCCCATCAGGAGCGCCAGAAGTCCCTGTCGGCGCAGCTTGACCGGCTTCAGGAGTCCAACCGTGAGCTGCGCAGTTCCCTCGACGACCTCAAGGCCCGCCTGACGGTGATGGCCCAGCAGAACTCCACCCCCAAGATCGAAGTCGTCAATCCGGAGGCACCTCTTCCGAAGATCAGGGAGAGTGGGCCGCCGGCCGAATATGTCAAGGCCTTCGGGCTTTACAGCGCTAATAATTTTGCAGCGGCGATCAGTGCATTCGAATCGTTCCTCAAAATGGCCCCCGCCAGCGACTATGCCCCCAACGCACGCTACTGGATCGGCGAATGCCACTACAGCCTGAACAACCTGCCGGCGGCGCGCGATATGTTTCGCACAGTAATCCAGGACCATCCCAAAAGCGCCAAGGCTCCCGATGCCATGCTCAAGCTGGGCTACACTCTGGCAGCCATGAATGAAAAGGAAAAGGCTTCGGCCCTGTTCGGGGACCTGATCAAAACCTACCCGTCAAGCCCGGCGGCCGCCAAGGCCCGTGAGCGGCTGACGGCCAACTGACGCCGCGCAAATGAAGCGGCCAGACCACCACCGACACGTGTGAGGTGTGCCCCATGAAAATCAGACTGATCCTTCTGCTGCTTCTGCTGGCCTGCCTGACGCCCTGCGCTGCCCTGGCTGCGGAACAGGACGAACCGACCATCTATGTCGTCAAACAGGGAGACACCCTCTGGGGGCTTTCGGAGCGGTTCATCAAGGATCCCCGCTACTGGCCCGGCATGTGGTCAAAAAACAGCCAGATCACCAACCCCCACCTGATCTATCCAGGTCAGAAAGTACGGGTCTTCCCTGATCGGCTGGAGTTCCTTCCCAAAGAGCAGGCGTCCTCCGGTGGCCAGAAAGCGGCGCCGGCCGCCAAGACGTCAGAGGCAATGGCCGAGGTTGCCGCCGAGCGGACCTATGCGGTACACGGCAAGGAAGGCTTCCTGATGGAATCGGATGTCAAACCGGCCGGCTCGGTTATCGGTGTCCATAACGGCCGGATCATTGCCGGTGACGACGACATCGTCTATACCGACATTGGCCGTGAGCTCGGTGTCAAAGGGGGGGAGAAGTTTTCGATCTACCGCAAGGATGCCGCCGTCAGCCACCCTGCCACCAACCAGGTCATGGGAACAAAAATGGTCCCCCTCGGCACGCTGCAGCTGACCGATCTGGAAAAGAGCTCGTCGCGGGCCATTCTGACCCGTACTTTCCAGGAGGTTACACCCGGAGCGCAACTGTTTCCCCTGCGGGATGACAAACGGCGCGAGGTCTCCCTTAAAATGCCGGGCCGCGACATGAAGGGCTACATCATCGAAAGCTACAGCGGCAGCAGCATTATCTCCTCCGGAGACATTGTCTACCTCGACCTCGGCACCCGCCAGGGGGCCGAAGCGGGCAACATGCTCTACATTATCCGTGACGTAACTCTCGACAAGAAATTTACCGAGGGGAGGATCGACAGACTCCCGCAGGAGCTGATCGGGGCGCTGGTTATCCTGGAAACCGGCACAAACACCTCCATGGCCGTAATCGTCAAGAGCATCGATGCCCTGTACAAAGGGGACCGGATCGTCAGCATCACCAAATAGCTATTCATTTTCTCCCGCAATCAGACCGGCTCCGGCCGGTCTTTTTTTGTCCGTCAGGAGACATGGCAATGGAAATATTTCACTGGATAGGCCTCAAAGCGGTCAGCGGCGTCGGTTCGGTCATGTTCCGACGCTTGCTGGAGCGCTTCGACACCCCGGATGCTGCCCTTGATGCCCTGTGTGCCGGTTTTTCTGACCTGCGCGGCATAACAGCAGCGGTGATCGAATCTGCCAGGAGCGGTGAATGGAAGCGCTTCGCCGAGGCGGAATGCCGGAAAATTGAAGAGTGCGGCGCACGCCTGATCACCTTTACCGATGCGGCCTATCCCAAGTCGCTTTTTGAAATACCGGATCCTCCTCCGTTTCTGTACCTGCGCGGCAGCATACCCGGCCACGCCTGCGCGGTGGCGATCGTTGGCTCGCGCCGGGCAACATCGTACGGTATTCTGGTCACAAACCGCCTGGCGGGAGAACTGGCCGGCCGGGGTGTGACGGTTGTATCAGGAATGGCCCGCGGCATTGATACGGCCGCCCACAAAGGAGCACTGGCGGCTGGCGGCCCGACGATCGGCGTTCTTGGCTGCGGCATTGATCTGGTTTATCCGCCCGAGAACAAAAAACTGTTCTCCGAGATGGCCGAAAAGGGATGTCTCGTGTCCGAATTTCCCCTCGGGACCCTGCCTCTGGCCGAGAACTTTCCCCGTCGTAACCGGATCATAAGCGGATTCTCACGGGGGGTGCTGGTGGTCGAGGCCGCCGAAAAGAGTGGATCGCTGATCACCGCCCAGTATGCGCTGGAGCAGGGACGCGACGTCTTTGCCGTGCCCGGCTCGATCGCGGTTCACTCCTGCCGTGGGAGCAACCGCCTGATCAAACAGGGGGCCAAGCTGGTGGACTGTGTCGAGGACATCCTTGAGGAACTGCCCGGCTTTACACCCGGGCTGACCTCGCTGCAGACGGCGACGGTTACCCGTCCTCCCTTTTCACTGACACCGAAGGAGGCCGCCCTTTATGAGCTTTTGGCCCGCTCGCCGCTGCATATCGACGGGATCATCAGCCAATCCGAATTGACAGCCGGGGAGGTTTCCTCTATGTTGTTGCACCTTGAGCTCAAGGGGGCGGTCACACAACTCCCCGGCGCCCATTACACCATCTCCTGAAAGACTATCATGTCAAAGAATCTTGTCATTGTTGAATCGCCCGCAAAGGCGAAAACCATAGAGAAATTTCTTGGCCCCGACTATCGGGTTCTGGCCTCTTTCGGCCATGTGCGCGCCCTGCCCAGCAAGCAGGGATCGGTCGATATCGAGAAGGGTTTTGAGCCGAAATACCACGTCCTGCCCGACAGCAAAAAGCATATCGACGCCATCAGGAAAGAGCTGAAAGGCGCCGAGCGCCTGCTGCTGGCGACCGACCCCGACCGCGAGGGGGAGGCTATTTCCTGGCACCTGCTGGCGGCTCTCGGTCTCGACAAAAAGAATCCCGGCATCGACGTCCGCCGGGTGGTGTTCCACGAAATCACCAAGGATGCCATCGTCCATGCAGTCAACCATCCCCGCGGCATCGCGACGGAGCTGGTGGATGCCCAACAGGCACGATCGGTGCTGGATTACCTGGTCGGATTCACTCTTTCCCCTTTCCTCTGGAAGAAGATACGTTACGGGCTGTCGGCCGGCCGGGTCCAGTCGGTGGCCCTGCGGTTGATCTGCGAGCGGGAGAAGGAGATTCAGGCTTTCGTGCAGCAGGAGTACTGGAGCATCGACGCCCGCCTTGGCACGGCCCCCGGCCAGGAGTTCAGGGCAGGTCTGGTCTCGGTCGGAGGGAAGAAGCTCGGCAAGTTTGACATACCGGATGCCGTGTCTGCCGAGGTTCTCAAAACGGCGCTCTTGAGTGGTTCCTACCACGTCGGCAAAATCACGAAGACTGAAAAAAAGCGTACTCCGGCACCCCCCTTCACCACCTCGACCCTCCAGCAGGAGGCCTCCCGCAAGCTCGGTTTTTCGGCCAAGAAGACCATGTCAACCGCCCAGAAGCTCTATGAGGGGGTAAGCATCGGCGAGGCCGGCACGGTCGGCCTGATCACCTACATGCGTACCGACAGCGTCAATCTGTCGTCCCAGGCGCTGAAAGAAGCCCACGACGTTATCTCGGCCGCCTACGGCAGAGAATACGCCCTGGCCAAGCCGCGTCACTACAAGACCAAGACCAAGAACGCCCAGGAAGCCCATGAGGCGATCCGGCCGACCTACATTTCCAAGACCCCGGCCGAACTGAAGAAGTTTCTGACCCCGGACCTCTACCGGCTCTATGAGCTGATCTGGAAACGGACTGTTGCCTGTCAGATGGCAGAGGCGCTCCTGGACCAGACTTCGGTTGATATCGCCGCCGATCTGGCAACGCCTCCCGCTGCTGGTTCGTTCGCCGGCTCCCGCCAGGCCGGACTGCGGGCCAGTGGCACGGTGATCAGATTCCCCGGTTTCATGAAGCTCTACATCGAGGGGGTCGACGACCAGGATGAAGAAAAAGAGGGCCTGCTCCCGGCCATGACCGAGGGGACTCCGCTTCTGCGCCACGAGATCCTGCCCGAGCAGCATTTCACCCAGCCGCCGCCGCGCTACACCGAGGCGACCCTGGTCAAGACACTGGAGGAGTTCGGCATCGGCCGGCCCTCCACCTATGCCAGCATTATGAACACCCTGCTGGAGCGCAAGTACGCCCGGCTCGACAAAAAGCGTTTCTTCCCCGAGGATGTCGGCATGGTGGTCAGCGATATGCTGGTCAACCACTTCTCCCGCTATGTGGACTACAATTTCACCGCCGGCCTGGAAGAGGAACTGGACATGGTTTCCCGCGGTGAGAAACAGTGGAAGCCACTCCTGAAGGAATTCTGGGAACCGTTCTCAGCCCTGCTCAAGCAGAAGGAGGGGGAGGTCAACAAGTCTGACCTGACTACCGAAGCCACCGACGAGGCCTGCCCGGAGTGCGGCAAACCGTTGGCCATCAAGCTGGGCAAGCGGGGCAAGTTCATCGCCTGCACCGGCTTCAAGGAAGGATGTAAATATACCCGCAACATCGAGCAGGAGAACGGGCCTGAAGCGGCTGAACCGGTACTGTCAGATGAAAAATGCGACAAGTGCGGCGCCGCCATGCTGATTAAGGACGGCCGTTACGGCAAATATCTGGCCTGCTCGGCCTATCCCGGCTGCAAGAACATCCAGCCGCTCAACAAACCGAAGGGAACCGGCGTCACCTGCCCCGACTGTAAAACCGGCGAACTGACCGAGAAGAAGTCCCGCTACGGCAAGATATTCTACTCCTGCAACCGCTACCCCGACTGCCGGTTTGCCCTGTGGGATCAGCCGGTGACGCAGCCCTGTCCGAAGTGCGGCTTTCCGGTGCTGGTAAAGAAAGTGTACAAGAAAAAGGGCGAGTTCCTGAAATGCCCGAAAGAAGGGTGCGACTGGACATCGGTATGACGTTTTAGCGTTCAGCATGGTTCTTGCTGCGCCTATGGCGCCTTCTCTGCGCCGCCTTCAAGCGTTGCGGTAACAACGCAATAATCTTCGACCCGCCGGGGCCCCTCGGTGGGTTTTTTTTGCTTGATATTTTATTTTGTTTTCTTTATATCAATTTTAGTTGATATAAAATTTTGCAGGATTTGATATAACATGCTTGACACCTTGAAAGCACTGGCCGATCCGATTCGGCTGCGCCTGACGGCTGTGCTTCTTTCCGGAGAATTCACCGTTCAGGAGTTGACCGCTATTTTAGGCGTCGGCCAGTCCAAGGCCTCATGGCACTTGAAAATCCTTACCGAGGCCGGCATCCTGACGGTCAAGCGGCAAGGTACCTGGAGCTACTACCGGGCCGGCAGCAACTCTCCATTTTTCGCTGCCATCCGCCCTGCCTTCGAGCAGTATCTGGCAACCCTCCCTGAACGTCACAACGATCTGGCTGCCGTGGCAACAATTCTGGAGGGACGGCGCCAGCGGAGCCAGGAGTTTTTTGATCGTTACGCCCGCCAGTGGGACAATCTGGCCGGCACCCTGCTACCGATGCCGGAGTACCTTCCGCGTCTGGTGGCCTTGGTGCCAAACGCCGGCACGGCGGTGGAGATCGGCGTTGGTACCGGCGGCTTATTGGCTGACCTGGCTGCAAAAGCCGATACCGTGATCGGCGTGGACCACTCTCCGGCCATGCTGGAGGAAGCTGGACGTCGGGTTGCCGAAAGTGGTGCCAGTGCTATCGAACTCCGTCTGGGCGAGATGACTCACCTGCCGTTTCCCGACGCTTCAGCCGACTGCGCAGTGCTCAATATGGTGCTGCACCATGCCGCCGACCCGCCGACAGTGCTGGCCGAGATTAGACGTATTCTGTCGCAGAGTGGTCTGCTGCTGATCGCCGACCTGGCCCGCCACGAGCGCGAAACGGCCCGGGAACAGCTGGCCGACCAGTGGCTCGGTTTCGACGAAGCAGAATTGACCGGCTGGCTGAAGGATGCCGGCTTCGGCGAGGTTGTCTGCGAGCGGATCGAAGGCGCACAAGGGCAGGAAGCGGTACTGGTGGTTACTGCTACCACCCCACCCCCTACCACCCTT
>DCNF01000063.1:6358-9583 GCA_002322035.1 Geobacter sp. UBA1603 | reverse complement strand
ACCGCACGCACATCCGTACAGATTCGCCATGAGCGGCGTGACGGCTTGCGCCGCTGGCTGCCGGGACTGGCGGTGATTTCACGCTACAACCGGACACTGTTCCGCCAGGATCTTACGGCCGGAGCGGTACTGACGGCGCTCTTGGCCCCTGTCGGCATGGGCTACGCCCAGGCGGCCGGCATCCCGGCCATCTTCGGCCTGTATGCGACGATCGTCCCCTTGATCGCCTACGCCGTATTCGGGCCAAGCCGCATTCTTGTCCTGGGGCCTGATTCGGCACTGACCGCCCTGATTGCGGCAACCGTGCTGCCCCTGTCCCAGGGTGACCCGGTCCGTGCGGCTGCGCTGGCCGCCATGCTGGCCCTGTTTGCCGGGCTGTTCTGCATTCTGGCCGGTCTGGCACGCTTCGGATTTGTGACCGATCTGCTCTCCAAGCCGATCCGCTACGGCTATATGAATGGCATCGCCGTCACCCTGCTGATCAGCCAACTGCCCAAAATGCTCGGATTTTCAGTCCCCACAGGAGGTTTTGCCAGTGCTTCAGCCGGCCTGATCGGCGGCATTGCCGAAGGGCGCACCAACGGGGGGGCTGGCCTGATCGGGCTATCCTGCCTGGCGATCATCTTTGGCTGCCGCCGCTTTGCACCGGAGATTCCCGGCATTCTTCTGGCCGTGGTCGGCAGTACCGTGGCGGTTGCTCTGTTTGATCTCGAAAACCGCCTGCATCTCTCCGTCGTCGGAACCCTGCCCCAGGGGCTGCCGGCGTTCAGCATCCCGCACATTTCCGCTTCCGATCTGATCACCCTGGCCAGTGGTTCCGTGGCAATCGCCCTGGTCTCAATCGCCGATATGAGTGTCCTCTCCCGGATTTACGCCCTGCGTGGCGGTTACTATGTGGATGAGAACCAGGAGTTGGTGGCCCTTGGCATCGCTAACCTTGCCACCGCACTGTTTCAGGGGTTCCCGGTCAGCAGCAGCGCATCGCGCACCCCGGTAGCTGAATCGGCCGGCGCCAGAACCCAGGTTACCGGCCTGGTCGGAGCTTTTTTCATTGCACTTTTGCTGCTTGTCGCCCCCGGGCTGATGGCGCATGTTCCCCTGACGGCCCTGGCGGCGATCGTTATTTCCGTCTGCTTCGGCCTGGTCGAGATACGGGCGGTTCGGCGCCTGTACGACCTGCGGCGCGGTGAGTTTTTCCTGTCAATAATCTGTTTCCTGGGAGTGGCCCTGCTAGGGGTTGTGCATGGCATTTTCATTGCTGTCGGGTGCGCCCTGCTGGCATTCGTCTGGCGGGCCTGGCGCCCCTACTGTGCCGTTCTGGGAAGGGTCGACGGGATGAAGGGGTATCACGACATAACCCGCCACCCGGAAGCCCGCAGAATCCCCGGCCTGGTCCTGTTCCGCTGGGATGCCCCCCTGTTTTTTGCCAATGCGGAAATGTTCCGCGAGCATGTCCTCAAATCGGTTTCAGAAGCACCGACACCGGTAACATGGGTGGTCGTGGCCGCCGAGCCGGTCACGGATGTGGACATTACCGCCGCTGATGTTCTGACCGAACTGGATGCCGAACTCCGGGCCGTCGGGGTTGAACTCTGTTTTGCACAGATGAAGGGGCCGGTCAAGGACCACCTCAAACGTTACGGCCTGTTCAGTAAACTCGGGATGGAAAATTTCTTTCCGACCATCGGCCAGGCGGTTGACCACTATCTGCTCAAGCATGGCGTCGTCTGGCACGACTGGGACGACGACAGAGAGAACAAAAGCTTCGGCGCCTGATTATCATTCGAGCCTCTTGCGGTATTTCGATTTTATTGACCACCGTCAAACATTATCCCGAAAAGTCGGTGTACTGTTTAGAAAATGGCATTCACATTACGGTGCCATCGAATCGATTTGAACAATCGCACCCACGGGAGGAATCATCATGAGTATGTTCTGTAATCAATGCGAGCAGGCAGCAAACGGCACCGGCTGCAACATTTCCGGCGTCTGCGGAAAAAAACCGGATGTGGCGGCCCTGCAGGACCACCTGCTCTACGGCCTGAAATCCCTGGCGCTCTATGCCGATAAACTGGGACGAAACGCCGAGATCGACCGTTTTACCATCGAGGGGCTCTTCACGACTGTCACCAATGTGGACTTCGACGCCGCAGTCATCGGCGGCATGATCAAGCGCTGCTACGAGCTGAAGGAAAAGGCAAAGACCGCTTCTGGCGCCGCCATCTCCGGTCCGATGGCTGACTGGAAACCGGCCGACGACCTGGCCGGCATGATCGCCCAGGGTGAGCAGCACGGCCTCAACACCCTGCACGTCAACGAAGACATCCGCTCCGTGATCGAGATTCTCATGTACGGCCTGAAAGGGATGGCCGCCTATATGGACCACGCCATGATCCTGGGCCGCAGCGACGATGAGGTCATGGCCTTCTTCCAGAAGGCGCTGGCCGCCAGCACCGACCCTAGTCTGGGACTGATGGACTTCGTCGGCCTCTCCATGGAGTGCGGCAAGCAGAACCTGACCGTGATGGGACTGCTCAACACCGCCCACACCGATACCTATGGGCATCCGGTCCCGACCGCCGTCAACCTGGGCACCAAGGCCGGCAAGGGTATCCTGGTCACCGGCCACGACCTGAAGATGCTGGAGGAGCTGCTCAAGCAGACCGAAGGCACCGGCATCAACGTCTACACCCACGGTGAGATGCTCCCGGCCCACGGCTACCCCGGCCTGAAGAAGTACACCCACCTGGTGGGCAACTTCGGCGGCGCCTGGCAGGACCAGGCCCAGGAATTCCCCCACTTCCCCGGCGCCATCATCTTCAACACCAACTGCATCCAGCGCCCGGCCGACAGCTACACCGACCGCCTCTACACCTGGGGTCTGGTGCAGTGGCCCGGCGTCAAGCATGTGGGCGGCTGGGACTTCAGTGAGGTCATCAAGAAGGCCCAGGAGTGCCCCTCCCTCCCGGAAAATCCGGGCCAGGAGATCCTGACCGGCTTCGGCCACAACGCCGTGCTCGGTGTGGCTGACAAGGTCATCGCCGCTGTCAAGGCGGGCCAGATCAGGCACTTCTTCCTGGTGGGCGGCTGCGACGGCGCCAAATCGGGCCGTAACTACTACACCGAGTTTGCCGAGAAGGCGCCCAAGGATACGGTCATCCTGACCCTGGCCTGCGGCAAGTACCGCTTCAATAAGCTCGAGTTCGGCGACATCGGCGGCATCCC
>DCNF01000063.1:0-6223 GCA_002322035.1 Geobacter sp. UBA1603 | reverse complement strand
GACCTGCCGCTCTCCATGATCCTTTCCTGGTACGAGCAGAAGGCGGTGGTCATCCTGCTCACCCTGCTGCACCTGGGGATCAAGAACATCAAGCTCGGCCCTACGCTGCCGGCCTTCATCACCCCCAACGTGCTCAACTTCCTGGTGGAGAATTTCAACATCGGTCCGATCACCACTGCCGATGCAGATCTGAAGGCTATCCTGGGATAACCATCTCCCTGTAGACGAGAAAACCCCGGCCGTTTCAAACGGCCGGGGTTTTTTTATGCGCTCACGGGATGAGGCTGTGTTATTTCGCCGGTTCTTGAGATATCTGGGTCGTATCGCGCTTCGGCTCCCATCCCTGCCAGACAAATTCAGGATCGATCATCGGATCATAGTAGCCGGGCTGGGGGACCATGAAGAAAACGGCCTCCGTGACACCGATTATACCGCGGTAGAGTGTCATGCCGATACCCTTCAGGGGGCCGATAACGTAGCCGATCCCACCCATGTCGCGGCCGGTCAGAATCGTCTGTTTCGGGATCTCGACAATACTGGTAAAGGTGTTTGCCACACCGCGGCTGAACTTAACCGCCATTTTTTCGGCGATCATTTCGGGCTGTTGCTCGGCACGGGCCGCATACGGCAGCACCAGCATAACAGCCAGCAGCACGGCAGGAAGCAGAATCGGTTTCTTCATGGCAGCTCCTTTTTCTTGAGTGTACCTCGTTTTGAGTCTCATATCACAAAGATTCGGGGTGCGCAAGCGGTCACAGCTCAAACAGGGTCGGTTGCGGCGGAAGGCAGGGCTCGAAACGCTTCTTCAGGTGCCGGAGCTTCTCAACATAATAGGCCACATTGATATCCGGATGGGCCGGATCAAATGCGCTTAACGGCCGGCAGTTTTCATAGGCAACCGCATCCCGGGCCGATCCGCAGACATAATAGCTTATCTGGTCACCGGCCCGGTAGTGCCGGTCAGAGCTGCAGGCTATTTCAAAGGCCGCCGACGGATGACGCTTACCGCCGCGAACCTTTTCGCGGTAGACGGACGGATTTTCGTTCAGTGTTTCCGTTCGGGCAACCCAGCTGCAATCGAGTTGTTTATTCTGAAGCTTTTTCACATAGCGGCTGTACAGTTCTTCGATGCCCTCGGCACGACCTGCCAGCACCAGCTCAATCGCGTCACGGGTAAACTCCCGCAGATAGCGCTCCATTCCCCGTGATTTCAGCCCGCTCCCCCTGATGATAATACGGCCGTCATACTCGAGCAGGGCGTAATTCTTTGCCTTGTAGGCAAACATTGAGCGATAGCGGCCGTCCATCTCGACTTCAATCCCTTCCGGAAATCCGGCCGACACCGTTGCCACCAGACGACGCTCATCATCCTCGTTGTGGCACTCATCCGGCGGGCGGAAATAAACTCCGTCCGTGTCGACCTCGATGATCTGCGCCCCTTCGCGGCGCAGAATACCGATCATCTCACGAATGGTGACCCGGCCGAGCCTGGTTACTTCAGCTGCGGCTTCGGGATCTGAAAAGTTATGCAGCGCCGCCCCGAGATAGCCGAAAAATGAGTTGATCAGAACCTTGAATACCTGTTGAAGCGCATCGAAATAGTGCCGGCTTTCCCTGTCGGCTTCAGCGCGGGCCTGCTGTTTTGCTTCGAGCCTGAAACGCCGCAGTTCGGCCAGCATCGGCAAAAACAGCCCCAGAACATCCTTGCGGGGCTTAAGGCGGTAGGTCAGCATCAGGGACGGATACAGCGAGGCGACATCGCAGTGCACAACCGGGCCATAGACCCCCTCCGGCGCCACCTCGGTATAGCCCCCTTCGAAGGGGGACGTTTCGACGGTGCGGGCCGGTATCGCATGGCCCCGGTGAAGATATTCGCGCATAAAGAGCGAGTTGATCCGGGTTGCATTGCCGCGCAGCGGGCAGTTCTGGAAAGAGTAGGGGAAAATTCGGGCCTGCAGAAACCAGGGGTATGCCAGCAGGCGGTACAACCCCATGGTCTCCCGGGCATCATCGAGGTTATAGCGAACCAGGTCATCCGGATTGCCGCGGAATGCCTCGGCAATGCTGCTGCCTTCCAGATATGTCCGCTGATCGGCGGCCAGGCCGAAGTGTCGGGCCACCGCCTTCAGGCCATGGCTCTCCAGGTTTCGCTGACTGACATCGAAGAGTTGCACCAGAAAGTATGTGTCGATGATCTGCCGGCCATAGACGTCCCAGCGTGGGTATTCGATCGTTTTTTCGGCCAGGTGCCAGCGTGAGCCCCGGCTGATATGGGGTTCGGACCCGTTGCGCCCCCAATTGAGCCGGATTCCGTGATAACGGGCCCTGATGCCGATATATTCCAGGTCGAAGCGAAATATGTTGTGCCCGGTAATGACATCAGGATCGAGGTGTTGGATGAGCCGGTTCAACTCCAGCAGCATCTGCGGCTCGTCCATCCGGTCGCCCCGCAGGACATATTCCTGGCCAGCGGAATCAATCAGTGCGATCGAAACAATCCGATCTGCCGGCCGTTCCGGGTTGGAGAACTGATACCCATCAGCACAGTCAGTCTCGATATCAAGGGCCAGGCAGCGCAATTGTTCGAACCGGAGCCCTTTGAAGAGGGTCATACCGGTTGAGAGCAGATACTGGTGGGAAAGATCCGACAGAAAAAGATAGGGAGCATCGGCAGCGCCATGGGGAATTGAGCTGCGGCCGGCAAGAAAGTCACGGGCGATGATGCAGTCACCCCAGGAGTCAAATGTCAGCTGATAGCGGAAGAACTCTTCACCGTTCAGACGCCGTACGGCGCAGGCCGCCCGGCACCCTGCCAGAAGCGCCGGGTCACTGACCAGGATGAATGGCCGGAATGGCTCGTCATGAAACAGAAGCCCCGTCCCGCTGCGATAGTAAAGCCGCACGAAATGGCCGGCCGGCTCAACCGCAACGATGCCGGTGCGGCGGTCATGCCCGAACAGGAGCGGATTATTTTCGAACAGATCGGTATCCATGGCTTTGAGTGTACATAAAAAAGGCGCGGAATCAATCCGCGCCTTTCAGTTCGGCTGCACTATCGCGCCGGGATTTCACTTGGCATGCTTTGCCAGATAGTCGGCAACACCTGCCTGGGTCGGCTTCATGGCCTCATCGCCTTCTCTCCAGTTGGCCGGGCAGACCTGGTCGCCATGGGTTTCCACAAACTGGAGCGCATCAACCATGCGCAGCGCTTCATCCACATTGCGGCCAAGCGGCAGATCGTTAATCAGGGCATGCCTGACATTGCCCTTGGTGTCGATCAGGAACAGGCCGCGGAATGCAACTCCGGCCGCTTCGAAAAGGACGCCGTATTTGGCGGCGATCTCTTTTTTCAGGTCAGAAACCAGAGGATACTGGATCTGGCCGATGCCACCGTCTTCAACCTTGGTATTTTTCCAGGCAAGGTGGGTGAATTTTGAGTCGACCGAAATGCCGATAACTTCAGCATTGCGCTTTTTGAACTCATCAAGCTTCTTGTTGAAGGCCAGAATCTCTGACGGACAGACAAAGGTGAAGTCGAGCGGGTAGAAAAAGAGTACAACATATTTGCCGCGATAATCGGACAGCTTCAGCTGGGCAATGGTATTATCGGCAAAAACAGCGTCGGCGGTAAAATCAGGGGCTTCCTTGGTAACAAGATTGGTGCACATGTGTTTTTCTCCTTTGGCAGAAAAGTGAACGGATTGAATGGAAAATTTTTACCACCCATCCACACCCCTGTCAAGAGGATAAAATAGGTCTTGTTTATTTTATTTGCAGAAAATGGGTTTCTATGGCAGCCACGAGGGCAGGCAGGGTATGGGGAGATGCCTCGATATCGACCTTCAGACCAAGGTCGCGGCAGGTTTTTGAAGTGATCGGTCCGATTGAGGCAACAGCAACCCCTTTCAGCATATCGGCCAAGAGATCGGCGCCAAGCATCTGCGCCAGATTCTGGGCCGTCGAAGAGGATGTGAAGGTAATCAGGTCGATGCAACGCTTCTCCAGGGCAAACATGGCTTCGGGACAGAGGCGCTCCGGCAGAACGTTGCGGTAGGCGACCGGCGAATCGACCATGGCCCCCATTTTCAGCAATTCGATCGGGATCAGATCGCGGGCCCGGTCGGCCCGGGGGAACAGCACCGAGGACCCTCTCGGATCAATCCGCCCGAACTCGGCCACAACCCCTTCCGCCTTGTAGTCGGCCGGAATCATGTCGGGGCGGATTCCAAACTGCCTGACCGCATCGGCGGTCTTCGGTCCGACAGCGCAGACCTTGCAGTCAGCCAGCGCCCGTGCATCAAGCCCGTGCGATTCGAGGCGCTGAAAGAAAAAACGGACCGCGTTGCCCGAGGTCAGGATCAGCCAGTCATACTCCGAAAGCCGACGGATCGAATCGTCAAGCTCATGCCAGCTGGATGGCTCGACCAGCCTGATAGTTGGGCACTCATAGACCATGGCCCCCAACTCACCAAGCATCGACGAGAACTCACCCGCCTGCTCTGCGGCGCGGGTAACGATTATTTTACGCCCCGAAAACGGCCGGTTGTCAAACCAGCGCAGACGTTCACGCAGCGAGACAACCTCGCCGACAATGGTCACCGCCGGTGGCTTGAATCCGGCCATTTCTGCCATATCAGCAATATCGGCAATGGTACCGCACAGTACCTGCTGGCCGGTCGTCGTAGCCCAGCGAACCAGCGCTGCGGGGGTTTCCGGCGGTCTGCCGTGCTCGATCATCCGCTGCATATTGCGGCGCAGGGTTGTCACGCCCATGTAGAACACGACCGTTCCGCCGCCGAGGGAAAGTTTATCCCAGTCGATGGCCGATTCGTCCTTGTCCTTCCCCTCCTGGCCGGTGACAAAGGCCACCGAGGCGGTAAAATCCCGGTGAGTGAGCGGGATGCCGGCGTAGGCCGCCGCACCGACCGCGGCCGTGACACCCGGCACCACCTCGAAGGGAATACCGGCCTCTGCCAGCGCCTCGCACTCCTCCCCACCCCGGCCAAACACAAACGGGTCACCCCCCTTGAGCCGGACGACGGTCTTTCCTTCCAACGCTTTTGCCACCAGCAGCCGGTTGATCTCGGCCTGTTCCTGGTTGTGCCGGCCACCGATCTTTCCGGCGTAGATCCGCTCGGCCGTTTCCGGGGCATGGCCCAGCAGCTGCTCGTTGGCCAGGTAGTCATAGACCACCACCCCGGCCTTTTTGAGGCATTCCACCCCGCGCAGGGTGATCAGCGACGGATCGCCCGGGCCGGCGCCGACAAGATAAACGATGCCCCTAATGTCCGATCTCACGCTGGTACACCTCTTCCAGAATACACTTGCCGCCTTCGGCCAGAAGCTGCTCGGCCAGCCTGATGCCGAGCTGTTCACATTCGGCTACCGGCCCGGAGATCTCGCCCCGCACCGATCGGCTGCCATCGACGGCGGCGATGAAACCGACCAGCCGCAGCGTATCGCCGCTGACCGTGCCGTGTGCTGCGATCGGCACCTGGCATCCCCCCTCGCAGCGTTTGAGCAGTGCCCGCTCGGCCCGCACTGCCCAGGCGGTCTCCGGATGGTTGAAAAATGCGATCGTCTCGGTAATAACCGGGTCGGCCAAGCGGCACTCGATTCCCAGGGCTCCCTGGCCGATGGCCGGGATGGAAAGGTCGGTGTCCAGGTATTCGGCCACATGCTCGGTGAACCCGAGGCGCTTCAGGCCGGCCGCCGCCAGGATCACGGCGTCCAGGTTCTCCTCGGTCAGCTTTCGGATGCGGGTCTCCACATTACCGCGGATAATGACCATCTGCAAATCCGGGCGCACCTTCAAAAGCTGGGCCTGGCGGCGCAGGGCGCTGGTACCGATCTTCGCCCCCCGGGGCAGATCCGCGAACGTTACCTTGCGGGAGATGACAGCATCTCGGGGGTCTTCCCGCTCGGTGATGCAGTGCAGTCCGAGCCCTTCCGGGAACTCGGTCGGCACATCCTTCATGCTGTGCACGGCAATGTCGATCTCGCCCCGCAGCATAGCCTCCTCGATCTCTTTGACGAACAGCCCCTTGCCGCCCACCTGGGCCAGCGGCACGTCGAGGATTTTGTCCCCCATGGTTTTGATCTTGGTGAGGGTCACCTCCATGCCGGGATACTTCTTCTCCAGTTCGGATTTTACCCAGTTGGCCTGCCAGAGCGCCAGCTGGCTGGCACGGGTTCCTATTCGTAATTGTTTGGGGGGCATTGT
>DCNF01000020.1:46118-53614 GCA_002322035.1 Geobacter sp. UBA1603 | reverse complement strand
ACCAAGTTTGTCATCGCGCTTAGCAACTTCCTGCTCAAGTATATCATCGTCATCATAGCCGGTATTTTTGCACTGATCACGGCGGTTAAAAAGTACTACGCCACGCCGCTCGGCAAGAAAAATATTGACCGGATGGCGCTCAAAGCACCGATTGCAGGCCCCCTGATCCGCAAGGTTGCGGTTGCCAAGTTCACCCGTACTCTCGGCACGATGGTCAGTTCCGGCGTGCCGATCATGGACGGGCTTGAAATCGTCGCCAAGACCGCCGGCAACAAAATCGTCGAGGAAGCGATCTACGGTGTTCGCCAGGCGATTTCTGAAGGCAAGACCATGGCCGAGCCTTTAGCTGCCTGCGGTGTTTTCCCTCCGATGGTGGTGCAGATGATTTCAGTCGGTGAGGCCACCGGCGCCATGGATGCGATGCTGACGAAAATTGCCGATTTTTACGATGATGAGGTCGACGATGCCGTTGCCGCTATGACGTCCATGATGGAGCCCCTGCTGATGGTGTTTCTGGGGACAACCGTCGGTGGTCTGGTNNGTTGCCATGTATCTCCCGATATTCAAGCTGGCGGGGGCGGTTGGCGGTTAAGCATGGGGCCTGAACGAAAGCTCAGGATTTTTATCTATGCCCGTCTGGTAGTATCGTTCCTTTTTCTGGTATCCACTCTCTGGCTCAACATCCAGGAGCCGGGAGTGGTCGAGCAGTTCCCACGAACGGGGATGGTCAGGCTGATGGCCATCTCCTTTCTTTTTTCCACCGTATGTCTGGCGGTCCTTAAACAACCCCGCTTTCAGCTTTTCATAACCTACCTTCAGACCATCTGGGACCTTCTGTTTGTAACGGTGCTGCTGCTGTTCACCGGAGGTGTCACCAGCCCCTACTCATTCCTCTACCTGCTCTCTATTATGAACGCAGGGGTGCTTCTTGGCCGCCGCCAGGCCATTTACACGGCATCTCTCTGTGCAATTCTGTATGGGGCGATTATCGACTTCCAGTTTTTCGGGCAGTTGAATGTTATCGGCCTCAGCCAGTATGATGCGCAGCAGGTTGGAGCGGCCCGGATCTTCTACACAATTTTTCTTAATCTGATGGGTTTCATGCTGACCGGGTTCATTACCGGCTTTTTGGCCGAACGAACCCGCGAAACTGAAGCGGCGCTGCATGAGAAGTCCGTTGACTTCCAGGAATTGGCCCAGGTTCACGCAACGATCATTTCCAGGATTGATATCGGGCTCTTGACGACAAACCGCCAGGGGCTGATCCATGTTTTCAATCCACATGCTGAACATGTGTGCGGAATATCCCGGGATGAAGTGCTGGGGATGCGAGTTGAAGAGCTTTTCCCCGAATTGCAGCTGCAGGAGCAGGATTTATCGGGTCCGGTCAGTGGTGAAATGATCTATGGCAGGAACGGCCCCTCGATGGTGCTGGGCTACACGGCCGCTCCCTTTTTTGACGCATCGGGTGAATATTCCGGAATGCTTTTCAGTTTTAAAGACCTGACCGGCTTGAGGCAGATGGAAAGCGCTCTTAAGCGGATTGACCGTCTGGCGGCCCTGGGAGAGCTCTCGGCCCGGATGGCCCACGAAATCAGAAACCCTTTGGCCGCCATGAGCGGTTCGGTCCAACTGCTGAAGGATCATGCCGAAATTTCTGATAATGACCGCCGGCTGCTTGAAATCGTTGTTCGTGAAACGGACCGCCTCAATGGTCTGATAACAGATTTTCTCGCCTATGCCCGACCGGCAGATCCGAACCGCGAGCGTTTTGAACTGCGGCCGCTGGTGGAGGAACTGCGACTGCTTCTGGCGTCCGACGTGCGTTTTACGCAGGTCACGATCACAAGCGTTATCCCTGCCCACATGACCATTCAGGCCGACCCGTTCCAGTTGAGGCAGGTATTGATCAACCTGCTGAATAATGCCGCCGAAGCTCTGAAAGGCAGCGGCTCGATCGAAATCGAGTCGCGCTTTCTGTTGAGCGGTGCCGATGGCTTCGGTAAGGCGCCGGTTGCCGTGATTACTGTCAGCGATAATGGCCCGGGCATTGACCCGGAATCTGCGCTGCACCTGTTTGAGCCTTTCTGGACCAGTAAACCGACAGGTTCCGGGCTTGGGCTGGCTATTTCCTACCGGATCATCGAAGCCCACGGGGGTACGCTTCAGGTGGAAACTCCCGCCGAAGGTGGAAGCAGATTTGTAATCATGCTTCCGGCGTACTGATATGACGATCCCGCTTTCTTACAGCCTGCGTAATCTGACCACTCGGCGTCTGACAACGGCTTTGACCGCTTCCGGCATGGCTCTGGTTGTGTTTGTTTTTGCTTCGATCCTTATGCTGTCGGCCGGGCTGGAGAAGACACTGGTGGACACCGGGTCAGACGATAACGTGATTATTACCCGCAAAGCGGCAAATTCAGAAGTGCAGAGCGGCATCGACCGCACCCAGGCTGCTATTGTAGAGAGCCGGTCCGGCATTGCCACCGGCAGTCAGGGCACCTCGCTCCTGGCAAAGGAACTGGTGGTGCTGATCAGTCTTCCCAAGCGCGAAAGTAATAAACCGGCCAATGTGGTTATCCGCGGTGTTTCCGAGGCTTCACTGGCGCTACGGCCCCAGGTTCGACTGGTTGAGGGGCGTTTTCCCCGGCCCGGTTCGACCGAAATCATGGCCGGAGGAAATATTTCGACCCGCTTTCAGGGGGGCGGACTCGGTGAAACGGTGAGGTTTGCCATGCGCGACTGGACGGTGGTGGGGGTGTTCGATGCCGGTGCCACCGGATTCAATTCTGAAATATGGGGTGATGCGATCCAGTTGATGCAGGCCTTCCGCAGGTCAGCCTATTCTTCAATCACATTCCGTATGCAGGATCCGTCGGCTTTTGATGCGCTGAAGGCGGATATGGAGCGTGATCCGAGGCTGACGGTCGATATTCGCCGGGAGACCCGTTACTATCGCGATCAGTCTGAAGCAATGGCGAAATTTCTCCGGATTCTGGGCGTTTCTTTGACGCTCATATTTTCGCTTGGCGCGATAATCGGAGCCATGATCACCATGTATGCGGCTGTGGCCAACCGTGTTGCCGAAATCGGAACGCTCCGGGCGCTGGGATTCCAGCGTATCAGCATCATGTCAGCGTTTCTGGCCGAGTCTCTCTTTCTGGGCTTTGCCGGAGGTGTTGCCGGCCTTGCCGGAGCATCCCTCATGCAGTTGATCACCATTTCGACCATGAACTGGCAAACCTTTTCAGAGCTGGCGTTCTCGTTTACACTCACGCCAGCCATTATTGGAAAATCGCTCGGTTTCTCGCTGATCATGGGTTTTGTGGGTGGTGTTATTCCGGCCATCCGCGCCAGCCGTTTGAAAATTGTTGATGCCTTGCGAGAAACATAGGGGGGGTATGCATACTCTGATTTTGAACCGTACGGCCATGCTAAGTGCCCTGGCTGTTGCGTCGGTCGTACTCTACGCGGCCGATTATCTGCTTCTGGGGAGTTTCAAGGAACTGACGATCTGGTTTCTCGGCAATCTGGCGTTTCTCCCGGTCTATGTGATCTTTGTGACCATGATCCTCGAACGGATCCTGAAAGAGCGTGAGCGCCAGGCGGTGATGCGCAAGCTCAACATGGTGATCGGGGTGTTTTTCAGTGAAGTCGGCAATCGCCTGCTGCGCGAACTATCGCCCTATGTGGTATCCTGCGGGCAGTTAAGAAGACACCTGATGGTTACTGCAGCCTGGAAAGACGATGAGTATGCCGGTGCCCTGCAGTATCTGCATACGGCTGATCTGAAAATTGACAGTTCCGGCTGTGATAAGCAGGCATTGAAGGAGTTTCTGGTCGACCGGCGCAATTTTCTGGTTGGTCTGCTGGAAAACCAGAACCTGCTTGAGCATGAGCAGTTTACCGATCTGCTCTGGTCGGTATTTCATTTGGTGGAGGAGCTTGAAGCGCGGGTTTCGTTCGACGGCATGCCCCAGAGCGACCTGGATCACATCAATGGCGATATCAAGCGTGTTTTCGGCTATCTTTCACGGGAATGGCTGCTCTATATGCAGCACCTGAAGCATGACTACCCCTACCTGTTTTCCCTGGCGGTACGGCTTAATCCGATGGTGGAGCACCCCGATGCTCAGGTTTACTGATTCCGGAGTCCCCTGCGCTGCTTCGTCGTCGCCCTGATCATTCTTGATCTGGATTTGAAGTTTTTTGACAGACAAAAGGCGGAGGAGCAATCCCCCGCCTTTTGTGTACGGCATCCTCTGATCAATCGTATTACTTACGGATGTTGTAAAATACGTCGTGCCCTTTGAACAGGGCCGTACTGTCCAGCTCGTCCTCGATACGCAACAGCTGGTTGTACTTGGCGACCCGGTCGGTGCGGCAGAGTGAGCCGGTTTTGATCTGGCCGGCGTTGACAGCAACTGCCAGGTCGGCCAGTGTTGTGTCCTCGGTTTCACCCGAACGGTGGGAGATGACCGTGGTGTAGCCGGCCCGTTTGGCCATTTCGATCGCTTCCAGGGTTTCTGTCAGAGTTCCGATCTGGTTGAGTTTGATCAGGATGGAATTGGCGATCCCTTTCTGGATACCTTCCTTCAGGATCGCCGGGTTGGTGACAAACAGGTCATCTCCAACCAGCTGAATCCGTGTGCCCAGGCGGTCGGTGAGCTGTTTCCAGCCGTCCCAGTCATTTTCAGCCATACCGTCCTCAATCGAGATAATCGGATATTTATTAACCAGGTTTTCGTAGAAATCGACCATTTCAGTCGGGGTTTTGATTTTCTGCGATTCATTCTCGAGGGTGTACACGCCCTTGTCTTTGTCAAACAACTCTGAAGATGCGACATCAAGTGCCAATAGGATGTCATCGCCCGGCTTGTAGCCAGCCTTGACAATCGCCTCCATGATCACTTCCAGAGCCTCTTCGTTTGATTTAAGATTTGGGGCAAAGCCACCCTCATCGCCGACGGCGGTGTTGTATCCTTTTGCCTTCAAGACTCCCTTCAGGGCGTGGAACACTTCCGCGCCCATCCGCAGGGCTTCAGCGAAGCACTTTGCTCCGGCCGGCATGATCATGAATTCCTGGATATCGACGTTGTTATCGGCATGGGCGCCACCGTTCAAAATGTTCATCATCGGCAGGGGGAGTTCACGGGCATTAGCACCGCCGATATACTTGTAGAGCGGCTGGTTGGCTTCTTCTGCTGCAGCCTTGGCGACGGCCAGGGAAACGCCCAGAATCGCATTGGCCCCCAGCTTACTTTTGTACTCGGTTCCGTCCATTTCAAGCATTTTCTGGTCAATGCCAACCTGATCATCAGCATCCATGCCGATCAGTTCATCGGCGATTTCGTTGTTGACGTTGGAAACTGCCGTCAGAACGCCTTTGCCCAGGTAGCGCGCCGTGTCGCCGTCGCGCAGCTCGAGGGCTTCCCGTTCGCCGGTGGAAGCCCCCGAAGGTACCGCAGCGCGGCCGAAGGCACCTGACTCAAGGAATACTTCGACCTCAACGGTTGGATTACCGCGGGAATCCATGATCTCCCTGGCATAGACATCTACGATTTCGCTCATTACCTGCCCCCTTGCATGAAATATGGTTTCCGGCCGTCGGCCGACTTTATTGAATCATGTACCCTATAGCACACTCTTTTGCAAATTGCACGACCAGGTCTGAAAAAACTGCTGCACAGACCATGGCGGGGGATGCTTCACATTATCGTAAAATAGTGCTATGAAGATTGTCAGCTTCAGCAGAAATCACACGCATTCCCCGGGCGCCGACGCCAGTGGAATAAGGCCAAGGCGGTTAGGTATGGCGCAATCTCTTGATAAATTATCGATCGACAAATCTGTTCCGCTCGTTTCTTCCCGCAGTGGCCGATTTCGCAAGCAGTTTCTGATCACTGCCGGCATTGTACTGTTTGTGATTACAGCCGTCATCATCGTGTCCCGGCGTCCGGTTTCGGTTGAGACGGTTACGGTCAGTCAGGTATTCGCAACCCAGTCATTTACCCTGCTCAATGCCAGCGGGTACATCGTCGCCCAGCGCAAAGCTGCCGTTGCATCAAAGACAACCGGGCGGCTTGAATGGATCGGGGTTGAGGAAGGGAGCCGGGTTTCCGGGGAGCAGGTCATTGCCCGGCTTGAGAACCGTGATCTGCAGGCCTCGCTGCGGCAGGCGGAGGCAGTTTTGCAGAATGCCAGGTCAAATGTCGATCAGGCAAAGGCCGAGCAGGGGGATGCCTCCCGGTCCTTCGACCGCCAGAAAAAGCTACTTGCCCAGGGGATCGTGTCGCAGGCCGAATTTGATGCTGCCGAGGCTCGCTATAAGCGATCTTCAGCTGCATTCAGCGGATCAGAAGCGACGGTACGCAGTGCCGAAGCTGCTCTCGAGGCTGCCCGGGTGGCACTTGACTACAGTATGATCAAGGCGCCGTTTGATGCAGTCGTATTGACAAAAAATGCCGACGTCGGCGACATCATTACCCCGCTCGGGGCCGCGGCTAACGCTAAAGCGGCGGTTGTCACCATTGCCGATCTTTCATCCCTGCAGGTTGAGGCAGATGTGTCCGAATCAAATCTGGTGCTGGTCAAAAAAGGGCAGCCGTGCGAGATAACCCTTGATGCCCTGCCGGGCGGCCGCTTTCGCGGTGTTGTCCATACGATTGTACCAACCGCCGACAGGAGCAAGGCTTCGGTGATGATCAAGGTCCGGTTCATTGACAGCGATCCGCGGATCCTGCCGGATATGAGCGCCAAGGTTGCTTTCCTTGAGCGGGAGGCTGGCAAGGCGGATCAGGTTTCCCGGACTGCAGTCAGCCCCGGTGCGGTCACCACCCGGGATGGCCGCTCTGGCGTCTGGCTGGTAACCGGTGAGTCGGTGATGTTTCGTCCGGTTTCCGTTGGGGGTAAACTGGGCGATCTGGTTGAGATTTCCGGCGTCTCTTCCGGCGACAGGGTGGTTGCCAGGCCCACGGAAAAACTACGTGATGGTGCCCGGATTACGATAGCAGAGAAGAAGAAATAGGCATGGCCGGGGTGCCCGAAGATACGATCGTTTCGATCCGCAACGTTTCTAAGTCCTACCTGCGTGGCAGCCAGCGGGTTGCCGTACTGGAGGATATCTCCTGCAACATCGCCCGGGGAGAGTTTCTGGCGCTGATGGGTCCGTCAGGTTCAGGCAAAAGCACCCTGCTTAACCTGATTGCCGGTATCGATTCCGTCGACGGCGGCTCAATCATTGTCGACGGCATTGACATAGCTGGACTGAAAGAACGTGAACTGGCACGCTGGCGTTCAACCCATGTCGGATTCATATTCCAGTTTTACAACCTGATCCCGGTACTGACCGCCTTTGAAAATGTAGAGCTGCCGCTCCTTCTGACCGGCCTTTCCCGGCGGGAGAGGCGCGAACATGTTGAAACCGCCCTGGCTGTGGTGGGACTTTCCGACCGGCTTGAGCATTACCCCAATCAGCTCTCCGGCGGCCAGCAGCA